>CANHVD010000202.1 GCA_947463775.1 Planctomycetaceae bacterium
CCGGTCCATTGAACGTTGCCGTCGAACGCATGCGAACCGCGTTTTTGGAAATGCTGAAGAAGAACGAGGCCGTCGTTGAGACGACTGGCTGAGCTTACAGCTTGCGGTGAATGACGCTGGCTGAGTCATGCAGCCCCGAATCTGAATGCATGACCGCCTTTCGGTTCGGAATTCGGTGCCATACGTCCAGGGACGTTGAAGCTGGGTTTTTCATCGTGAGGGCGTTGTCCCGTCGCATGCCATCAGAGCCATGAAAAGTCGGCAAGTCTCATTGCTGGACTGGTCAATAACGCCCAGAGGACTTAGAACACGCCCCAGCTTTGTTTTCCCTTAATGACGTGCTTGAAAGCGGTTCTTCATGGAATATACGTACGAACAAATTTCCCGGATGATTGATCATTCATTGCTCAAGCCATCCCTGACCTTTGCTGACTTCGAAGCAGGCTGTCGCATGGCAGTCGTCTACCAGGCGGGCAGTGTTTGTATTCAGCCGCATTATCTGAAACGCTGTGCGGAGATTCTGAAAGGCTCCGGCGTAAAAGCCAGCACGGTCATCGGATTTCCTCACGGTGGCCACTGCACCTCGACAAAAGTCGCGGAAGCGAAGCAAGCTCTGGCGGATGGTGGAGAGGAACTGGATCTCGTTTGCAATATCAGTCGAGTTCTCAGTGGCGACTGGGACTATGTCAAAGCCGATCTGAAGGCTGTGATTGAGCTGACTCATGCCGCCGGCCAGAAGGTTAAGGTGATTTTTGAGAACTGCTTCCTGGACGATGATCAGAAGATCCGTCTTTGCGAGATCTGCACAGAACTGAATGCTGATTGGGTCAAAACGTCAACCGGTTATGGCACCGGCGGAGCCACGATGGACGACCTGCGGCTCATGCGAAAGCATTCGGGGCCCGCGGTACAAGTCAAGGCGGCTGGCGGTGTGCGAGACATGGATGCCTTGCTTCAGTGTCGAGAAATCGGTGTGACTCGAATCGGAGCCAGTGTGACTCAGGCCATGCTTGACGAATGCCGTTTGCGATTGAAGCTGCCCGCGATTCACTTCGATGCTGATGCCGTTACCGACGGCTATTGATCGTGCGATTACCTCTGCCGCCGGAGCGCTGTCAGTGTTTCAGCGATGGCGAGGATTCCGGAGAACTAACTGCTGAGGCCCACCTGCCTCACCCGGCTTGGGGGAATCGCAATTCGTAGGGTGTCACAAGTTCGCCCCAGCGAACGCAGACGCACCAGTTAATAGAATGCATTCGAACCCGGCGCGTTAAAAAAGCCATCGAACAATCCGCAAAGAATTGTTCGATGGCTTATCGTTATTGGCCGTTGGTTGCAGGTGCGATTAGTAGACGCCCACGGTCGTTGTTTTCGCGAACACGTGATAAGGTCTCACGCTGCTGACGCCGTCCCATGTGTACTTATCGCAAGGCTTCTCGCGTTCGCCTTCGTCGCGTTCCAGAAACCCTGGCACAAACAACTCTTTGGTCATCGTGTACAGTTTCACTCGGCCTGTCGCACCGTAATCGACCACTTTGTTGTGATCATCAAAGTCAACGACTTCAATGACAGCTCGTGGTTGTGGGGCGAAGTACGTGATCTTGTAGTTGTCTGCCGGATCGTGTGGCTTCCCGCAGGCCAAACCCATCAGTGTATTGCCGTAGGTTGGCGTGATGTACACGTTCGGCCCCAGCAGCTCTTCGCGAGCAAATCGGTACCACTGCTGAGTGAACTCGGTGCCGCCACAGAAGATGCCCTTGATCCCGGCTTCTTCAACGCTGCTGCCCTTGTCCATCAACCGCAATGCCAGGGCTTCCAGCAACTTGGGAGTTGTGAACATGCACTGAATATCGTTGTTGGCCGACATAATTGTCATGGCCTGATCGATACAGTGAGCACTATACGCCTTCGCGCCTTCGACATCGCCCTTCTTCAGGAGCTTCACGACCCAGCGTGGGTCAAGGTCGACGCAGAAGCAGATGCCCCCGCGAAACTGAGCGAGATGTTCGATAGCCAGTCGCAGACGACGCGGACCGGAAGGGCCCAGCATCAGCCAGTTTGCTCCCTTCGGGAAGGACTCATCCGGCAAAGTCGCACTGAAGAGCTCATAGTCAATCCAGTGGTCTTCGACGACAACGCGGCTCTTGGGAACTCCCGTCGTGCCGCCGGTTTCAAACACGTAAATCGGTTTATTCTGGAGTGGCTGTGGCACCCAGCGACGCATCGGGCCACCGCGAAGCCATTCGTCTTCGAAGAGCGGAAACTTCTTCAGATCGTCGAAGCAATTGACGTCCTTGAGAGGATCGAAGTTGAAGGTTTTCTTCTTCTCCAACCAGAACTCACATCCGGTATCATCACCGAAATGCCACTGAACCATCTCGCGAGTATGTTGATCTAGCAGCTCTCTCTGCTGCTGACACTTTGCATCAAGTGATGTCACTTCAGGCCCTCATCAATTGCGACTCGGAAAACGCGAAAAATCATTTCGCCCCATAAACAGACTGTTCTGCCCTGAACGCATCCTAGAAAGCCAGGATTCGTTTTCAAATCTGACGGACGGTATGTCCCGGCATACGGAAAAATTCATGTAATGGAACCGGCAGGGAATGTCACAAAATACGTGGATTCCCAGACAAGATGCCATGTTGAGATCATCTGATCCGTGACGCGATTTCTGTTTACAGAACGAGCAGAACCGGGATTGTCACCCAGTCGTCGAAATGTACTTCACGCATTTTTCTATCGTTCGGGGGCCGGTGCTGGCTTTGTCCGGAGAAGGCTATTCCCCAACCGCATCCTGCAGGTGGATGGGTGCGGACTGTTGCATTTCCTGAGCATACTGACAGACTGAGGGCTTCGCAGGAGACCTCTATATGGGCGGGGATCGATCGCTATGGTAGGGAGCTCTGCTTCGAGTCTGAATTGCTCATTTTGTTTCTCAATGAAAGGACGCCCACGATGCTGAGACAAGTCAAATCGTATCTGTTAATTCTGGCACTACTCCTTGGTATGTTAGCCGGGCCAGCGACGGCACAGCAGAAGTCAACGACACAGAATTCGGCGGCCAGGAAGGCCCCGGAAAAGAAGGCCGCAGCAAAGACGGCCCCGCCGAAAACGACTCCGTCAACTAAACAAGAGTTGAAGGGGGTCGTGCGAGGCACAGGAGTGGCTCCGACGGAGGGCAAATCCGCCCTTCTGCGATACGTTCCGGATGATTCAATGATCATCGTTGCGGCTCAACCCGCGCGAGTCATCAATGCTAAAGGTTTTCAGGGGCTGCTTGAGGCCGCTGAGGGCCAGGAGGTTCTGAAAAGTCTGCTGGGTGAATTTGAGAAGAACACCGGGTTAAAGATCGAGCAGATCGAAGAAGTCGGATTCGTGATGGATGCGGCCGGTCTGGAAGACATGTCGACCCGCGCGAAGGAGCAGGCCGAGCGAGTTCAGATGCTGAATGGGGTGAGACAAATCGGCCTCGCGATGCATAATTTCCATGACTCGAACAACACGTTTCCCGCCAGCGATGGCTATGGCGAAAACAAAGGAAACCTGAGCTGGCGAGTTCACTTGCTGCCCTATCTGGAACAGACTGAACTCTATAACGAGTTCAATCTGGATGAGCCATGGGACAGCGAACACAACAAGCCGCTGATTGAAAAGATGCCGGAGTTCTTCAAAACAGCGGGCGTGGAAGACGCAGGGATGACTTCTTATCACGTCTTCACGGGTGAAGGGGCGCCTTTTGGAGGTGAAGAGGCCCCGGGGATCAGCAGCTTCACGGACGGCACAAGCAACACGATCATGGCTGTCGTTGCCGGGGCCGACAAGGCAGAAGTCTGGACAAAACCGGGGGGACTCGAAATTGACGGAGAAGATCCAGTTGCTTCACTTGGCGAAATCGGTGACCGCTTTGTTACGGTGTTTGCAGATGGCTCCGCAAAATTCCTTCCTTCCGAAATCGAAGCCAGTGAACTGCTGCATTTGATTCAGCATCATGATGGCCATGTTGTTGGAGACTACTATCAGGCTCCGCCGTCGTCTGAGCCTATGCCGGGCGTCATTGTTTGTGCAAATAGTGATTTTGATCAGAAAGCACTGCTGGCGAAACTTCCTGTGAGAAACGAAGACGAGGCAATGATGATCCAGTCGAAAGTAGCTTATGCTCTTCCCGACGGAATGATTTTGACTTTCGTTGACTCCAAAACAATGCTGCTGGGCCCCGAAAACACTTTGAAGGCGATGCTTGCACCGCGAGCAAAGAGCGGAGAAACGAAGGCCGAATTTGAAGGACTCTATCCCGCGAACGATATCGTGGCTGTCGTGGACCTCGAGCCCGTGGAAGAACTGGTCGAGCAAATATCACAGCAAATGCCGATGGCTCCCCTCGTCCAAAACATCGTTGGCCTGGTGGCAACAATCGATATGACTGGGGCGAGTGAATCGCACCTGAACCTGAATGTCGACATGAGCGATAACGCGAGTGCTCAGCAGTTGAACGCGATTGCCATGGGCGGCTTTCAGATGATGAAAGTTCAGGCTCTTGGTCAGCTTTCCGGCGACAGTTCTCCGGTGAGCGAAGAGTTGGTGACAGCTTTGTCTGAGCTGCTCGAGTCTGTCACGATCGAAGCGGTTGAAGAATCCGTGGAGCTCGATCTCCCCAAAGTGTCGGATCCTGATAAGTTCTTCAAGGACGTCACTCCGGCGTTTAAGGAACTCGTGAAGGGATTTGCGGAAAGTCAGAAAGCGGCTTCTCGCCGCGCGCTGACGATGCCGCTTCGACAAATCGGGCTCGCATTTCACAACTACCATGATACGTTCAATGGTCTCCCTTCCTACTGCGCTGCTAAAAACGATGATGGTAAGAATAAAGGGCTGAGCTGGCGTGTGTATTTGCTGCCGTATATGGAAGAAGTCGCGCTGTATCAGGAGTTCCATCTCGATGAACCCTGGGACAGCGATCACAACAAGACACTCATTGAACGCATGCCGAAGATCTTTGAATGCGAAGGCGTGGAGAAACCAGGTTATACGAGTCTGCATGTATTTACCGGTGAGGGAACTCCATTGGGCGGCGAGGAGCCAACCAGGTTTGGCAACATCACAGACGGAATGTCCAATACACTCATGGTGGTTGAGGCCGGTCCCGACAAAGCTGACATCTGGACCAAACCGTCGGGCATTGAGTTTAATCCAGAAGACCCCAAAGCCGCTCTTGGTAAACTCGCGGAGACGTTTCGAATTCTGTTCTTTGATGGGTCTGTGAGAGAGATCAGCAGTGAAATCGACGATGAGACTTTGAATCGCCTGATTCAGCATGCAGATGGAGAAGTGGTCGGCGATTTCTAATCACGGCAACGCCAACCTGTTTCAATTTGAACTTTTGAAGAGTCACGTTTCGACGTGGCTCTTTTTTCATTTCTGCGTTGAAAGGAACAGTCAGCAAACGCCGTTCTCGCGACCCCGCGGCAACGCTAGAATTTAGCACCTCGTGAAGTTCGGTTAGCGGAGATGTGATAAGGATGGATTCATGTCACAGGTTTGGACGACGGTCGGGTTGCTGATACTTAGCAATATTTTCATGACGTTCGCGTGGTACGGTCATTTGCAGGGGCTCAAAGAGAAGCCCTGGCTCGTTGCAGCTTTGGTCAGTTGGGGGATTGCGTTATTCGAATACCTGATTCAGGTGCCGGCCAATCGGATTGGTAATCAGGTGATGAACGTGGGGCAATTGAAGATCCTGCAGGAAATCATCACGCTCACGGTCTTTGTCCCGTTTGCATGGATCTACCTCAAAGAGAAGCCGTCACTCGACTATCTTTGGGCAGGACTCTGCCTTCTGGGAGCCGCCTTTTTCGTGTTCCGCAAGAAACTGATGGGCATGTGATCAGACCGACACTTGGGTCGGTGCAGGTTCGAACTAATCACCCAATCCCGGGCGGCGACGATTCTGTTTCCGATCTGCCTGAACGTGCTTTTCATTCAAACGCCGTTGCTTCGCGCCCCTGGATGGCTTTGACGGTTTGCGTATCACGGGTGGCGTGGCAATGGCAAGGATCAACTCGGCCAGCTTGGTTCGGCAGTCTTCAACATTGCGACCCTGATCCCGATAACGCTGGCTGGTGATCTGCAGGAATCCCTCTTTGGTGATTCGTCGACCATAGCGAGCCATGAAACGCTCTTTGACGTCGGCCGGAAGCGATGCCGTGTTGGTGATGTCCCACGTCATAATCGCTTTCGAGCTGACTTTATTGACGTTCTGTCCTCCCGGTCCTCCACTCCGCGCGTACGCAAGTTGGAATTCTGTGTCGGGGATCTGAATGCGAGGATTGACTTGAAGCATGAACGAGCACAGCCTGGAAAAGGAATGTGGCTGTCAGGGAAAACAGAAAGCTGATTGAGCGAAGCCGCGAAGAATCATTGAAAACTGTTCACAGAATCGAAGCCGCACTTTGGCGAGTTGCCAGCGCTTGTTCAATCCAGAATTGAAGGTCGGCAATTACTTCAGCGGAGAAACTCGAACGTCCACGCCCTCTGAATACGCCGCATGATCAGGCGGAGTTGTAAGCGACGGGCAGCCTTCTGCCGATGAAAGTGACTGAGAAACGCGACAAGACACAATTGGTCGAATCAGGTAAGGCGCATGATGAACCTGACCGCTCATCAGTTCTCCGTTGCGTTTCTGAGCAAACAGGATGTAACGTTCGACAAGAAAATGTTCGAGCGTATCTGCCGCCGCTGGGGTCGCTGGTGCTCGCAGGTCGACTGACAGCGATACGTCATACTCGGCTGGCGGCTGATCGGTTCGCGTTCCCGTGTATTGAAACAGAGTCAGTCCGTCCGACGACTTTCCGACAGTCATCGTCATCTGTGCCATGCGGTAAGGCAGATGCCAGAAGGTTCGTGCCACGGTGACCGCCAGTTGTTTGTTCGCATCCAGACTGAAGAACCACACACCACGAACGCCGTTCCTGTCGACAACATAGGTCCGGATATTCGTTTCCAGAAACCACGAAATCCCCGGCACCGCAGGAAACCACCATGGCCGGATTCGTTCCATGGAGAACGGCACCAGCCCCAGCCACGCACTGCCGTCGAACTCTTCGATCGTGAGTTCATTCGGTATCAGAGGCTGCAAGGTGGAGGCAGGCACTCTCCAATGCAAAAATGCCAGCTTTTGCCAGCTCTGATAACCGGCTGTCTGTGTATTTGGTTGACTCATGATGTTCGTCGGCCGCCGATCTGTTTCACAACGCCGGGGAAGATTACACTCCAAAGCTCAGCACACTCTTGAGCCGTTCAGGGGCACATCCCGCTTTGCCATGACATATCACGGTCACGCTTACTTCACTACTAAAGAACTGGTTCGAAATAAGATCGGTATGTGGTGTGCCTGCGTTCGCTATCGCAAACTTGTCACACCCTTCAAGTTTCGTTGTTTTCTCGTAGGGTGTGACAAGTGAGCCTTAGCGAACGCGGGCACACCGATTGAGTCTCCACTTCATGCAAGCCGGAGATTATTCCCGGACTGTTCCTAAGTCGCATTCGAATTGCACTGACTCCGGAAGGAAGCAAAGTGACCGTTCGTGCTGGTAAGACAAGTTGGCACGAGGGCAAACCGGGTTTTGAAGGCGCAATTAACGAGGCGCGAGCACTTCCCGTTTAATGAACGACACGATCAGTGCGAAGACCACCCTGCGGAACGCCCGGGCGAACATACTCCGGACCAACCGGCAGCCCTTGAAACATGCGTTGTTCAGCGGCCTTGCGAGATTCACTGCGCGGGCGATCATATCCGCGAGGAGTCGAATGCAACGATGGGCCAATGTCAGGATCGGGAAACGGATCTGTTCGCTCAAATGCTTCATTCTCGGCTGCGGGGAACCACGTGTACCACGAAGGGAACCTCGTGTTCTGAGCGTTCATGCAACCACACATTACCATCATTGCCGCGCCAGCGCCGAGCAGTGAAAGCTGGCGTCGAAGCCGTAATTGGCCTGATCCTGAACGGCGTTGTTTTGGCAGATTTGTGGTGATCATCCGATGAAATCACTTCCCGCCGCACAGCTCCTGAATTTATTCGAGCCATATCCAATGCTCGTTCTTTCGTGCGGCGATGGAGAGTAGCAGCAAAATCGGCCGAACCGCAACATCAGTTCTGGCAGCAAACGCTGCATCCAACTTTGGGACTCCTGACTGGACACCGCCATGGTTGAAGAGTCGGCTTCACCGAAGTTGCCTTTTCATCAATGTTTGCCACGTGCACAAAGTCCCTTCTCCCCCTCGGGGGAGAAGGTGGCCGTTAGGCCGGATGAGTGGGGATTTCCTGGGATACAGCGTGGAAAAACGGCCCTCTCACCCCGGCCCTCTCACCAATTTTTTGCAAGAACGCTGCCATGTGACACCACGCTGCATCCGCAAAAAAAATCGGGGGAGAGGGGGCAACATGGCGCTGTCCAGCTAAGCATTGCGGTAGGAGTGAATCCGATGCCCAGTGACAGCGCGCCAGATGCCGATCAGAAACGCGACATTGGCCAACAGAAAACTGTACGCAGCCCCGGTTCCGGGAACTTGCAGGTGACGTCGTGCGGAAATCCAGCCAATCCCGGCCAAGGCAAACAGCCCGCCGAAAGGAGCGAAAATCAGGGCCGAGGCCAGAGACGGGGCCACAATAAGCTGGGCCATTGAGCAGCAACTCGCCGTGGCCAGAAACAAGGGTGAAAGCCATCGCAAAAGTTTGTGCGACCATAACGCAAAAGCGTAACCTGGATGACGCAGCGGGTTCAGTAGATGACTGCGAGTCCACGTGCCCTGCCAATTGCGAAGAGTCATACGGATTCGCCGTCGCAGTGTGATCGAACTATCTTCTTCGGAATCAAAACGACTAATCGCCAGCGGCTCATGAACGACTCGAAATCCCTGTGTCACAATGTCCAGCGGGACGATGCAATCTTCTCCGATCGCCGGGTCCATGGTAACAAACAGATTTCGTCGGATCGCAAAACACGCCCCGGCCACAACGGCCAGAATTCCCAGTTGCGATTCCAGAAGTCGCAGCTTTAGCTCATAGGTCCAGTAAAACCCCTGACTCGCCTGGAGAGCATCCGAAGTTGGGGCTTCATACAAGGCACGACCGTCCACTGCACCAACTTGTGGATTCTGAAAGCG
>CANHVD010000203.1 GCA_947463775.1 Planctomycetaceae bacterium
CACAAGCAGCTGGAGCACAGCAGCTTGGGTCAGCATTGCAGCCGTTGCCACAAGCAGCTGGAGCACAGCAGCTTGGGTCAGCATTGCAACCGTTACCACAAGCGGCTGGAGCACAGCAGCTTGGGTCAGCATTGCAACCACTGCCACAAGCGTCAGCTGGAGCACAGCAGCTTGGGTCAGCATTGCAACCGTTGCCACAAGCGTCAGCTGGAGCACAGCAGCTTGGGTCAGCATTGCAACCGTTGCCACAAGCATCAGCTGGAGCACAGCAGCTTGGGTCAGCGTTGCAACCGTTACCACAAGCGTCAGCTGGAGCACAGCACGTTACTGGGCAGCAGCTTGACCCTGGATCGCCGCATGTGTCGCAACATGGCGGCTTAATGTCTGAACACTTGCGCTGGTACGTGTACACGTTTGTGTGACACGGACGAGCAATCGTTGGCTTGCAGCAAGCTGGCTGACAGTCTTCAGCACAACCGCAGCTCTTACATCCGCCGGAACCAAACAGACCGGCATCAGCCGATGCAGTCATTCCAGCCAGTGCGAGTACCGCACTGAATACGCGAGTCCATTTCATCTTGAAGAGTCTCCTTCTCATGGAAATCGTTCCTTCGACCGCCCTGACCAACCTGACCATCCGTGAAGAACTATCGTGTCGGCAAAACCATTGCCGATTCCCTCGACCTGCGGCGGGACTGGTTTGAACCTTCACACCACGTCGCTGCTACTCAGAATCACGGACAACCAAACTGGCTGTACAGTCGATGATTTCTCATCTGTATTTCGGGCCATTGAGATCTCCATGATCTCAACGTTTGCCATCTGCAGTTCGAGGGGCTGGACAGGTCTATCGTCGAAGCTGTTTCCTTACCTTGAGTTTCCACAGATGATTGCCAGGCAATTACTTGCGCCGTTTTTCGGTCCACATGTAACGGTTGTGGAAGATGGAGGAACTGCAGGCGAATCTCCGGCCCGAACAATCACTACAGGCATCAGAGTCGTGTTAATCTGGTCAGGACGCAGGTGAGTTTTCAACCAGTATGGATTGTCCGTGTTCTGCGGTTGACCGTCATTCGTTAACAATTTTTTCACGCAGATTCTGCGCGTCGGATTTGCATTTGAAGAATCTTCGTGCGAAGTGACCGTTTCAGTATGTATGGAAGGCCGCTCCAGGTTCACGAAGTGAACTGCCGCCGTTGAAAGCTCATGCAAGCCCCGCCCACCCGGGAGGACATCTGCATCGATCCGCAGTTGAACACAACCGCCCGACAGTAAACATCATGAAGTTAAGCAGAAGCGTATTGCCGCACCCGCTGCTTCAGCTTACACCGGCTGCAGAAGCGGTGAGTTACGATCATCGCGACGCAGCATCGCGGCAATACCTTCCAGCAGCATCAGTGCGGCCAGTACCAGCAGCACGACGGCGATCCAGGCCACTGGATCAGAGTTGACTCCATTCGCAAACTTCGCCTTCACCATCGTTGTCAAAGCCCACGAACTCATAACGTACATGAATATCGCCGGCACTCCGGTAACAAACAAAACCCAGATCGCTCGGCGAGTTCTCCACAGCCAGACGGTCACGCCCAAAAGCGTCAATGCGGCCAGCAGTTGATTGCTGGCCCCAAAGAGTTCCCAAAAGATTCGCCAGGCAGGTGCAGGCTTGCCGTTGAGCATCAGCTTCTGAGTCACAAAGAATGCAGGAACTCCCGCAGTCAGAATTGTCCCGAACCAGCGCCCACCCGCATTGCGCCAGCCGGTGAGTTCCTGAATGATGAAACGACCAAGTCGCGTACACACATCCAGAGTATCGAAAACGAAGGTATTGAAGGCTACCAGCGCGAAGACGATCCCCACTCGCGGCGCAAGCCCAACAAGACTAAGGAAGGAACCAATCCCGTTCGCATAGATCAGGCTGGGGTTCGGATTCTCCGCCGTCACCAACGGCGAATCAAGGGGCAGCATCATCACGCAGCATAGAGAAACGATTGCCACCATCGCCTCCAGCAACATCGTGCCATAGCCGATTGGTCGTGAATTGGTCTCACGGTTCAATTGTTTGGATGTTGTTCCCGATGCAATCAGGGCATGAAATCCTGAGCAGGCCCCGCAGGCAATCATGATGAACAGGAACGGAAAAAGCGTCGTTCCCTTTGGTGTCATCCAGCCCAGCGTCGCTGGCTGCAGAATCGGCTTTCCTCCGAGCGCCAGGCCGATGGCTGCCGTACCGAGAGCGGCATACATAAAGTAGCCGCCAAGCTGTCCACGAGGCTGAAGCAAAAGCCACATCGGAGTCATAGATGCAGCAACGCAATAGATCAACAGAAAGATATCCCACGTGCGTACGGCGTAAAGATTCGCGTCCGCCACGGACAGCCCTGGAATCCATGCCATAAAGATCGCATCCACATTCAGCGGGATGAATTGACCAACCCAGATGGCGACCCCGACGAGTGGCAAAAAGACCCATGTCGCTTTCTCCATCGACATGACCTTAAAGCGAACAAGGATTCCCATCAGCAGCGGCAGCATCAGATAGATCAACGACGACGTTGCCACACCACCAGACTTGACCAACATCGCCGTTTCGGCATTACCGACTTTTTCAGCGGCCTCTGCCATTGTCTTGTAGGGAGTGTTCGTCTGCAGATCGATAGCCCCGACAAACATCGAAGCCGTAATGTCGGTAAACGCCACCACAATATAAACCAAAGCCAGCCAGACGAAGGCGAGGAAGAGTAAGTAGGCCCGTTGACTGATGTGTACTCGCACGACTTCGATGATGGACGATGCTCGATGCCGGATCGATGCGACCAGTGCCGCGAAATCGTGAACTCCTCCGATAAAGATCGAACCAAACAGAATCCACAGTAGCGCTGGAAGCCACCCGAACGCGAGTGCCGCAAAGATCGGCCCGACGATCGGACCAGCGGCAGCTATCGCAGAAAAGTGCTGGCCCAGCAGAGGCGCGGTTTCGCACGGAACATAGTCCACATCGTCCCGCATCGTATTAGCAGGAGTCGGCACGGCATCGTTGAGCTGAAACAATCGCGCCAGCAATCGGCCATAGGTAAAGTACGCAATAGTGAGAACGACTGCTGAACAGCCGACGATGGCCAGCATTTCCATGTGACACAGGCTCCGGAGAAGAAAGTCAGAGAACTCCGATTCTAACGCGGGCGCTTTCGACTGTCACTCAGGATACTCAATGAGGAGCCGAGAACACCCGCTAAACCGTTGCCGGCCAGTCGGATCTCTACTTCCATGGAGTCTTTCAACGATCAAAGAAATCCCCCCCGCCCCAATCCAGCCTCCGGACCGGAACTATTCCAGACCGGAACTATTGTGGTGAGGACGCCTCAAACCGATCAACAACTTCGCTGAATTCTTTTAGCTGCGAATAGTCCTGCTGCCATGTTGTGTACATGACACCCAGCACATTCGGCACATCGTTCTTCCTGACGGTATCCAGCCATTTACCGATCTGCTCAGCGTCCGCATCGTAGAAACCTGCGAGGACCTGCCTGTGACCTCGCTCAGCAAAGAACTTCAGGCTTTCCGCGCGAACGCCAAAGTTCCAGTTCATGATGACAACAGCTTTGTCCAGCCCGTTCCACGAACCTGACAAGTCCCCATTAACCAGGTAGTAGTTGTCGACCGCATTGTGATGAGGATCAAACATGTCGTTCCATACAAAGATCCTGCAATCAGCCCGCTGATCACGAAGAATTTTTGTGCAGAGTCGCACGTTTTCAGCTGCAATTTCTCCGGGGGTCTTCTTCGCTCTCTGGAAAGATTCATCCCATCCCATCACTCGCCATTCATCATGCGACATCATGCGATCTGTGCCCGGGAAGATTTTCTCAACCCCCGCTGCGTGCTCCTGCAACAGCCGAACAAACTCAGGCTCAGTCACACAGGCACATACCTGACCATCATAAATCACATGCGGATGGTACCAAGAGACCCGCAGGCGAGTTCCATTTGGCCAGTCCCCCTTCATGCGGATTGGTGGCGACTCATGCCAGACTTCATACTCCCCTGAATATGGTACGTTTCCCAACAACTCGTCTCGAACAACATCATAATCAACGCCTTCCTGCAGCTCGCGCGTCCGATCTTCATCCGTCGTCACCTTCAAAGGCGTTCCCGGTCGACGCAATACGTTCAGAAGTCCACATTCCTCAATCGCAGGATCGGCCAGCCACATTGATCCTCCAGTCGGTCCCCACGAACCGATGTAGATATTCACAGAACTGTTCGAGAGAGAGTTAAATGTGATGTGCTGAACCGACCAGTCCTGAGTCCGCGCGACCTTCAGATTGGTGTGCGTCAACCGGCGTCCCGTTTCAGACTCCAAAACCGTGATTTGCGGCTGTCCTCGAAAGTTCTCGGTCTTCACTCTCACCGAAATGTGATAGTGCCGAAACGGCGACACAGTCAGCGTCTTCATCGCGCGGCAGTTTTCACCATTCGGTTCAGTCACTCGCAGACCGTTACCATCCGGCTTGAGCGGCTCATCTATAAACCGCCATTCTTTGCGTTCAGAAAAAGATGGCAAAGAAACTATAGGGTCGGGCACAAGTCGAGCTTCACTGTCGCGAACTTCGAATAGAGCATCTCGAACGGGAAGTCCCTCCGCCAGATTCACATTCTGAGACAGAAGATTGTTCGAATAACCAACTGGAAAAACAGCTGGCACCAACTTCAGATCCAACTCCCGGGCGAGTCCCTTAACCCTTTCGATATGTGCAAAGTACTTCTTGTCTAACTCATGCAGGCGACAAAACTTTGAATCGGTAATGAGGAAATGAGTATATTGGAGGCTCTTCGCCTCCCGCATCAACTTCTCCAGGCGATCGACCTCGGCCGAGACAAGAAAGTTCACAGGCGCGTAAACCCATCGCTCAAGCTCTTGCCCTTCGACAGCATCACCACGAATACAAATCGCCAGGACGCAAACCAGCACCCACAACAGTAATTTCCCGATCGAGCAGATCTGCCGACTCAGGAACTGGAAAATCTGCATAAAGGATTCTCGCTGCGAGTACTTACTAGAAGGGAAAGAAATGGAGACAGGCACTTTAGGGACTGGAAGCGAAATTCAATTGTGTACTGGAAGAGGCCGCCGATCAATTACCGGCATGGCAAATTGTACTGTCTCTTCGTGCCGTCGCAGCCGGTTTTCTTCACGGTACAAGATATCGCACCTCGAAATCCAATTTTCACTCTGGTGAAGAGGCTCTTTCAAGCTGTAGTGTCAGTAATCGTCGTCTGACACACGAACTGATTCCGCCAGGAAATGTCCACCGCCGCGGTTGGCCTGTCAGAGCTGCCGCAGAAAGCCTCATCCATTGCGCAGCGTTCATTTGCTGTCTGGGCCATCGCTTGCGAGCCCACAGGAATATGAGTGCGTGCCGAATCAAGGGCTCTGGCCAAATGGTCAACGCCCTGCAATCAAGCTGGACATAAGCTTCACTCTCTTCCCGAACTGAGTTGCTGAGAATTCGAGCTGACATCTCATCAATCACGCTTATTGTCCGGCCAGCCTGGTCGCTCAGAGCCTGTAGACTTGCCCCAAGCAAACAAGAAACGTCAGCCGGCATTGATTTAAGGACCTGGCGAATCTGATTTCTTGTAAACTGCGATGTGGCATTGGATGAGTCCTCACGAAACAAGATTCCGCGATGACACACGAAGTCCCGAATTGTCGCCTGACTGAGCTTCAGCATCGGGCGAATCACCCGAACACCAGGAACCAGTTCACGATACTCCGGAATTCCGGCCAATCCGCGGAGGCCCGTGCCGCGCAGGATGTTGAAAACGAGGGTTTCCGTTTGGTCCTGCTGGTGATGAGCAGTCAGGATAATTGACAGATTGAGTGATTCTGCAGCACGAGCAAGGAATTCGTAACGAGCTTTCCTTGCGGCCTCTTCCAGGCTTCCTCGGGAATCGACGTCCAGCGCCCCCGGAACGAGTCGCTCGACGAGACACTCGACCCCTAGAGCTGAGCACGTTTCTTCGACGAATCGTGCGTCTTCATCACTTTCCTCACCCCGCAGGCCGTGATTCAGATGAGCAACTGCGATCCTCCCCGACAATGATTGGCAACCAATTTCCGCCAAACCATGCAGCATCGCCATACTGTCAGCACCGCCGGAGACTGCAACCAACATCCCCTGCCCTGCAGCAACAAGTCGATCCAGTCCATCAACCAATCCCGTCAGGAAGGGAGAGCCCTGTTCCATGGGGGTTACTGTGAAACTGTTCAGACCGGTTGATTCGCAGTCCCGCTTTGGTAGCATTCCCCTGTCTCTTTTTTGAACTCGTCGAAAAGTTGTTCTGCGGGGAAGAAAGAGTGTCTACAGATTTGGTCTTCCCGACCTGCTGTGAAACTGAAAGTATGATCGCTCGGCGTTGGTTCTCCAGTGCTGCGCAGCCTGAATCCGGCTTTAGACTCAATTGAGTCTCTTGACCCACGACACACATGGTTTTACTCGGACTACTCATTCTACTGGTCTCATGCATGCTGGGGGTCGCAGTTTTTCTGCGACCAGCCTGCGGTGCGCGCGATTTCTGGATGGCTGTCAGTGGCATTCAATGCTCCCTGACAGAATCTCCGGCTGTCGATGAAAAAGACCTCTCGTTGCCTTCTGCAACGGGACCGCCCGGCCCGCAGGCTGTGTGGCGACAGTCCGATCTCCTTCATCGTGGCCATGTGTCGGATTGTGTATCGATTTCGGCTGTTCAGACCCTGCTGCCTCTCTGGCCGATGATTTCGACTGACTGTCAGGCGGCAAGCCCCGCGCAGTCCTCGGATCTGATCCTGCCTTCAGCTCTTCACTGCTCTTTCTGAGCGGGCAGAGTTGGTTTATGAATTGAAGTGAGAGGCGTTTCCATGGCAGATCCGCTGATCGTCGGCAGTTTCGCCGGGATCGTGGGTGTTGGTGTTGGCTACTTTGTTGATCGTCTGATCAAAGGAGGGGCCTACAAGACCCGTGATGAAATTGTCCAGCAGGCTCAGCGCGATGCTGAGAATCTGCGGAAGGATCAGGAACTCAAGATCAAGGAAGACATGCTCCGGCGGCGCGAAGAGCTGGAATCCAAGCTTGAGGAGTCTCGCAATCAACTGCGAGGCCGAGAACGCGAATTGGACAAACAGCAGGCTCACCTCGAAGAGCAGCAGGATTCCTTCCGCAAGAAGGAAAAAATGCTGCAGGGAACTCAGCAGAAGCTGGCTGATCGCACAAAGGCGATGGAATCTAAAGAAACAGAACTGAATCGTCTTCTGAAGGACGAACAGGAAGTTCTGTATAAGATCAGTGAGTTGACTCGTGAGCAGGCCACCGAGCAGTTGCTGAAGCGACTGGATCGGGAATTGTCTGATCAGACCGGGGCGATGATTCTGAAGCATGAAGCGGAAATCAAGCTGGATTGCGAACGAAAGGCCCGCGAAATCATCGGGATGGCCGTCCAACGCTACGCTTCAGCACACACTTCGGAAACAACTGTCTCCACCGTCGATATTCCAAGTGATGAAGTTAAGGGACGCATCATCGGTCGCGAAGGCCGAAATATCCGGGCCTTTGAAAAAGCAACGGGCGTGGACGTGATTGTCGACGATACTCCCGGTGTTGTTATTGTCTCGGCCTTCGACAATGTTCGTCGCGAGATCGGCAAGATGTCTCTGGCCAAACTGATTCAGGACGGTCGAATTCATCCGTCTCGGATCGAAGAAATCGTCGCCGAAACAACCAAGGAAATGGACGACCATATCCGCAAGCTGGGCATGCAGGCGTGCGAAGAAGCCAGTGTTCGTGGTTTGCACCCGAAGATTGTCGATCTGATGGGACGCCTGCATTTCCGCGTCAGCTACAGCCAGAATGTTCGTCAGCACTCTATCGAAGTCGCTCATCTGACTGGCATGATGGCCGAGCAGCTTGGCCTCGACGGAACGATCGCTCGTCGCTGCGGATTTCTGCACGATATTGGCAAAGCGGCCGACCACGAAATGGAAGGCGGCCATCCTGCAGTCGGTGCGGAATTACTGAAGCGATACGGCGAGGGTTCAGAAGTTGTTCATGCTGCTGCCGGGCATCATGATGATATTCGTCCGGAGCACATCTATACGGTGCTTGTCGCGGCAGCCGATGCGATCTCCGCTGCTCGCCCGGGTGCTCGACGTGAAACTCTGGAAAAATACGTTCGTCGTCTCGAAGAACTGGAAGGGCTCGCCTGCGGCTTCCCGGGTGTAGACCATGCCTTCGCAGTTCAAGCCGGTCGTGAGATTCGCGTGATCGTGGATTCAAGTCGAGTCAACGATCGTCAGGCAGCTCGAATGAGTCGTGATATTGCCAGTGCGATTGAACAGTCATTGACATATCCCGGAGAAATCAAAGTCACAGTACTTCGCGAAACTCGCAACGTGGAGTATGCAAAATAAAAACTCACTCGACCTGTGCTTGTAGGCTCATACGGTGAACAACTTGCCGGTGTCCATGAAGCATCTGCGGGACACTTGTTGCCGAAATGCTGTTGAAGTCTGAGCACCAGGCTTCAACAGCAATGTCTTTTTCGGGCGGCGTAAATTGAGGCCGGGTGTTCGCGGGATCTATCATTCAGATCATTAACTCAATCGTGGCCGCGCACTGAAAAATCAATTCTCGTGGCGTCCGCTGCGATTTTTCTTGTTTAGACAGAATAATTCTCGCGTGAGTATCAGGAAAACAACGTCAAAGTCTGCAATCCAGCCGGTTGATCCGGATGCGCTTCGTGATCTTTTGGGGTATCTGAATTTTTCACAGGGAACCATTAGCCCTCGATTTCGTTCCACACTGAACAGCTTGTTTCGAGATCCGGAGAGATCCTCGTCTCCGGCGGTCCTTCGAGATTTCCTGATCGCGGAATTGCAGCGGTTGTCAAAGTCGGGTGATGCCGCCTGCGCTGATCCTGCGCAAGCTGAGTCTGTTATCCGTTTCACCATCGATCAGTTTA
>CANHVD010000204.1 GCA_947463775.1 Planctomycetaceae bacterium
CAACTGCCGCTCCTCGCGGAGCGAGGCTCCAGTTAGCCCGGAGGATTCAACCGGAAACGCCCCGAGATAGCGTCTCGTCCAATCTGAACCCTGATGGGGTTCCACAAGCCTGTTTTGCGTTGCCCTTTCAGGGCACGATGCAACCTGAGGCGGCACCTCAGGCTGACTCGTGAAGGCCAGTTCCGAATCTTAGAGGTTTCCTACTGAGCCTGAGGACTGATGCAACTCTCCCGTTGGTTTCAACTTTCGGTGAACGGGATCAGTCCGCGGAGCTCGCTGTTTCTAAACTGCACACTTCGTTTCGCGCAGAGCCATTCTTGACGAGAATCCGGATCCCTCGCTGACGCTTCGGGTTGTGATAAACGGGCCTGATTTCGGGACTATCCCCGACTTCTGTTCTGACATTGTCGCGAGAACATTATTGGACGGGGGCGTGGGACGTTCAGCAAGACCGGAACTGGCTTGATTGCCCACCCTGTGATTTGCAGACTCAAGGACAATAGGCAGCGGAGAAATCGGCCGGCCAATCCCTTGCACGAGCCAGTCTTCCCCTTTCGCCGTCTCGCTCTGTCAACACGAAGCCTGGTAGCCAGCCCATAGCTGCTGACATGAAACTTCAGGTCTGTTCGCAACCAACTTCATGAACGCTTTACGCGACTACGGAGCTGCTTTGGAAAGACAACCGGCGTCGCACAAAGCCAATCTTGGCGACGTGTTTATACTGGAGAGAAGACTGCATACTCCGGGCTTGCGGGGGTTCTCACATCAAATTGTTGATGCCCGAACTCAACTCGAAGAACACCCAGGACAGGGCACCGACTCGTGTCGGGCAATTGTATGATCCAGCTCCAGAACAGCACTAAGCCGTCTTTTGCCCCGGGTAGCGAACGCGACCGTGATGAGCCGCCAGCAGAGATTTGATGAGTGACTCTTCAACCATACGAATCTCATTCATTCTGAGATTGCATTCGTCAAACTGCCCATCCAGCAGTCGCTTCATCGTAATTTCATGGACCAGCGACTGAATGCGGCGAGGTGTCGGTTCCTTCAAAGTTCGACTGGCACTTTCCACCGCATCCGCCAGCATCAGCACTGCCGTTTCGCGTGACTGAGGCTTCGGACCAGGATAACGGAAGCTGGATTCATCTGCATCCGTTCGATGATCTCCGTCCTTCTTCCGAGTTGCCTCGTGGAAGAAATATTCCACCAGTGTCGTGCCGTGGTGCTGCTCGATAAACTCACGCAGCGGTTCCGGCAGATTATGTTCTTCGGCCAGCTCCATGCCGTCCTTGACGTGTCCGATGATGATCAATGTACTCATCGCCGGAGCCAGCGTTTTGTGATGGTTTTCGGACCCTTCCGTCATGTTCTCGATGAAGTACTCCGCCTTCGTCATCTTTCCGATGTCGTGAAAGTACGCGCCGACGCGAGCCAGAAGTCCGTTGGCTCCGATCGATTCTGCGGCGGCTTCAGCAAGTGATGCCACCGTCATCGAATGGTTGTAAGTTCCCGGAGCCCGGCGAGCCAGTTCCAGCAGCAAGGGATGAGAGACTCCGGTCAATTCCAGCAGGCTGATATCCGTCACCACGCCAAAGGCCTGCTCAATAAACGGCAGACTTCCCGCCACCAGATAACAGCATACGAGCGACCAGCCGGCAAACTTCAGAGCCGTCACGATCACTCCCATGTTTCGCCACGCATCATCGGCGCCGTGGGCACGCATGACCCCAACGCCCCAAACGGCGTAGAAGGCGACGGCCGAAACCATAAAGCCAACCTTAATCATCACCAGTCGCGATTTGATGCGTCGCAACGGGATGATTGATGTCACGCAGATCGTCATCAGAGACACGAAGTGACCGAGATC
Source organism: Planctomycetaceae bacterium (assembly GCA_947463775.1). GTDB lineage: Bacteria > Planctomycetota > Planctomycetia > Planctomycetales > Planctomycetaceae > SXXK01. Next base: position 1,868 of record CANHVD010000204.1, read on the forward strand.
GCTGACGGTCGCCATGGAGATCATCAGCGACAAACAGAAGGCCGTCAGAATAGCGACGACCTGGCTGTAGGCAATGGCCGTGATCATGACCGCGGCAAGCAACGGAACGATCTCCGCACGCCACGGGTCGCGGCTCATCAATGTGCCAAGGAACACGGTACCGATACACATTCCCACAAAGATGACCAGGCGGCTGGTTTCTTCGAGCATCTTCGGAGACGAAAACTTCAGGAACGCTCCGAATAAAATCACCAGCAGAATGACCAGCATCGCTGTGCCCACGACTCGACACACGCGTTGAAATCTTGAAATACTGGATTCATGTGCGAGATATTCCAGCCACAACAGCCCGAGCTGTTCGTCTGTTTCCAATAACATCGTGCCTTCAGGCACAATAACGGTGCCCTTGGTGTACTTGTCGAATTTTCGAGGAGCGGATTCACCAGCCAGCTTTAACTCCGCGTCGGTAGCGACGGGATCAAGTTTCAATTGATTGCGAAAATTCTGCTGCAGCCAGAATTCAATGACCTGCTGAATTGCGGACAGATTCTGCAAACTGGGCCAGGATTTCCCGAGACGACCTGTTTCCTGTAATTGCTCCATCAGCAACACATCGGCGAGTACACCGTTGTGGAGCACCAGCCCGGCAGAATTCACGACCTTGATCGATCTTTTGCGGTTGGCAGAATTCGTGACGTCCGGGTTGGCCCCCAGAAGGCTGCGGGCCGAACTATTGTCGATCAATCCAAGGCTACGAGCATCCTTCGTCAGCAGTTCAAATTCACTCATCAACAGGTCAATGCGTTTGCCCTTTGACTCGTCGGCATCTCGCAACTGGTTCTTCAGCACGTTGAAAGATGTCTCGCGGGTCGCAGCATCCTGTGTCGTCAGACCGAATGCCGCCAGGGTCGGCAACGCGACCTGATTGATTGATTCGGCGTTGGCAATTTCACTCAGTTGATCGCGTAGCAAAGACTGGAGGCGATCGACGATGGCCGATTCCTGAATAAGCACAAGCGGCGCATCCTTGATGGCTTCATCAAGGTTAAGTTGCGTCTCGCGGACGTTCTCGACTTCGAAATCAACGCGAGCCTGCACACCCACATCGGCAATCTGACCGGCTCGATATGTGAACCGAGATCGCCAGGCTTGAACGGATAACAACAGCCCCACGGTGGCAAACGTTGCGATCAGGACGTGCGTCAGGACTTTGTAGTCGCGAAACGCAGAAAGCGCACGATCCCAAACGGACGGAGTCGGACGAAAAACACGCGTAGGACGTGATCGCCGGGTTCCAAAGAACGACATGGCGATTATCCCGCGTTGAAATCGAAAGACTGAACCGGCAACAACCGCGTTGCCAGTTTAAGAATCGAACAATCCAGATTAACAACATGAGAGTTCCGCAGCGGTTGCACTGAGGAACGTTCTTGCAGGGATGTGAACATGAAAGCAACGGCCGACGGATGTGCGTCCGTCGCGCTGGCTGGTGCCGGAAAACTCACACTCAGGACCTTGATGAGTTCTGAATGGTGTCTGCTTCGTACGCCGAAACAATCTCCCGAACCAGCCGATGTCGGACAATATCCTGTCCAGTTAGCTTCACAATGGCAACCCCAGGGATATGAGAAAGACGACGAATGCCGTCCTGAAGGCCGCTCGCAACGCCTTTTTCGAGGTCAATCTGGGTTGCATCGCCAGTGACGACAATACGGGAATTGAGGCCCATTCGGGTCAAAAACATCTTCATTTGCGTGGTTGTGGTGTTCTGGGCCTCGTCCAGAATCATGAACGTGTCATTCAGCGTTCGACCTCGCATAAAGGCCAAAGGCACGATTTCAATCACGTCATTCGCCATGTATCTCCGGACTTGTTCATGGTCCAGCATGTCATTAATCGCGTCCAGCAAGGGCCGCAAAAATGGATTCACCTTGGCAAACATGTCCCCTGGGAGAAACCCCAATTTTTCTCCGGCTTCCACGGCTGGTCGCACCAGCACGATCTTTCGAACCTGCTCCGCCCGCAAAGCTTCCAGAGCCATTGCGACAGCCAGATAGGACTTCCCAGAGCCAGCCGGGCCATCACACAAGACGAGTTCGTGCTTACGAATCGCCTCCATGTAGACTTTCTGCCCGTCTGTCTTGGCTCGAATCTGGCCGACTCGATCTTTACCGACTCCAGTTCGCATCTCCTGAACGGCTCGGTTCGGCGCAAACGTGTCGGCGGCCGAGTGGCTGCCGTGATGTCCGTCAGTATGTAACATTCGTTGAGATCCTGATGGCTCCGGCGCGAGAGAAATCTCGACGTCTGATGGAGTCAGTTCCTGACTATTGAGAAGAATGTTCCGCCACCGATTCAGCAAATCCGTGCAATGGCGAACCTGCTCTTCATCCCCGGAAACGCGAACTTCGTTGCCTCGCAACACAACCTGAGCACCGGTAATTGAGCACAGTCGACGAAGGTTCTCGTCGCGAAACCCAAACAGAGCGCGGGCCTCGTCATGATGTGTCAACACTACTGTAGAGTCAGCCATAGATGGCTCGAAAGCGGCAACCAGAAAACAAAAGAGCCGTGATCACAAATGGAATCGTGATGGTTCAACAACGTTTAATCAACGACGTTTACAAACGCGTAATCGAACAGGTGTTGATTCAACCGTGCGAAATCAATTCTCATTCAACGGCAAGCCGCAGGCGTCGTTAAATACAACAGTCGCCTGCGGCTTGCCGTTCAGGAACAGTCCCGAAATAACTTCCGGCTTGAATGAGTTTCAGACTCATGCGGTGAGCCTGCGTTCGCTGACGCTCACTTGTCACACCCTACAGAAAAACGTTGCAATTGGTGACGTTCCAATTTGTAGGGTGTGACAAGTTCGCCCGAGCGAACGCGGGCACACCATTCTCAGATGTTGTTTTGAACCAGTTCCGAAGAAAAATCTCTGTCTCCAGTTGTAGGAGACTTCGCGCTCCTGTTCAAGCAGGACGGTTTTTCTTTCGTGATCAACGTGCAGCGAGAAACGCTTTTTCCCGCGACACATCCGCCGGGAAGAATGTTCGGAGCTTTCAATCAAGGACCGCAAGAACAGAGGAGAATCAGCCACGGCTGCGAGCCCGGGAAATTACTCTTCGCTCAGCCAGTCCATGATGAAATCATCTTCGCTGGCCGCGCGGCGAGTTTGCTTGCCTTTGTTCTCTGCCGACTTCCTGGCCGATTCAGGCATCTTGATTTTCTGACGACTGCGTTCGACTTCCAGTCCCGCTTTTTCCATCAAACTGCGGGAGAAGGTGCCTTCTTCTTCCGGAGGAGGTCCATCACCTTCGACCATGTATTCGATCGTAAACGAATGCTTGGCAATGGTAATCTTGTCGCCAGGCGACAGACACTTGGAAGGCGTTCGCTCGTCATTAACTTTAATGCCGTTGCTGCTGCCAAGGTCGCGGATGTGCCAATATCCTTCTTTCAGCTCCAGTTCGCAGTGGTGCGACGACACATTCTGAAAGTCCAGTTTGATGTCGCACGACGAACGCCGCCCGATCAACAATTTTGGACTCATCAGAGGAATAGGGTCCCCACCGCCGACAGGAATAAGCTGACCCAGCATGTGAATGGCATCTCCGTTGTCGTTCAGATGCTCAACATCCTCTAACGTTCAGAGGAGTGATGCAGAAAGATATGGCTCAATGATGTCGCAATACAGAATCGATCGGCCTGTCGACCATTGGATCAACATGACTTACGGCAGATTTCCTGCCAAAGTTTGAGCAGAATCAGGAAATCCCCTGCCAAACATTTTAAAAGACGACAAGCCCCGGGGAGGGTACTGCCTTTGTTTCCCCCGGTCAAACTCTTTGACGTGGGCCGACACAAAATTCAACACATGCAGGCCAAAGAATTCTCCCGACAAGATTCTGACGACTCTTACGGCCCGATCTGACTATGCAAAATCGCAACGTGTGTTGCGAATCCAATCAGGATCGCGACAATGACCACCACAGGCAGAGGGACAGGCGTTCGCTGGGCTTCACGGTTCAGAGGAAAGTCCGGGCTCCACAGGACACGATGGTGGGTAACTCCCACCGTCCGCAAGGATCGGGAAAGTGCAACAGAAAGTAAACCGCCAATCGGAGGATCGTTCGCGATCCTTTAGAGGTAAGGGTGAAACGGTGCGGTAAGAGCGCACCAGCGATTCGGGCGACCGAGTCGGCTGGGTAAACCCCATCGGGAGCAAGGCCAAGCAGAAGGGACGGTTGTCTTCGGACGGCCACGAGTCGGTTCGGCTCGTCATACCTTCGGGTCGGCTGCTAAAGGTGTTGAGTAATCAACATTGTAGAGAAATGAACGCCCTCGACAGAACCCGGCTTATCGTTCCTCTGCCTGTTTGTTTTGTGATTGATACCCTGAGTTGTTAAACGGCGAGCCACAGGTAAACGGCAAGCCACAGGCGACTGGTTTGCCGTGAGCGTTTGCCTCCGGCTTGGCGGTAGACAGGTACCTCAACAGATCGTCGTCGGTCTCACATATATCGAACGGAGTCTTTGCATCATGCCGCGTTCTTTCATGCTATTGCTGGGTCTGTTTCTTCTGTTCTCAAATGCAATGAGCAGCCTCGGGCTGACAAGCCTCGCCGTGGCCGACGAAGCAAAGTCCTCAAAGAATGCCGCGGCAGCGGACGAAAGCGAAGACGACGGTCCTTTACTGTCGGTGGTGTTGCTTCAGAAAAAGGTTCCGACTCTCTCAGAGAAGAGCATTGCTGGCTCGATCGAGAAAGCATGGAAGCAGAAAGTCTCGATCGGTGACGACGAGAAAAAAGATGCCACCGATTTTGTGGTCAAAGGAGGTCCCGGCTTCATCATTCAATGCCAGGACACATTCTGCATGATGATCCTTGCCAGCAAACCTTATCTTGAAGCAGACGCACTCAAGGAAGTGCAGGAACTCCGAACCCGCAAGATGCTGCAGGAACATAAAGCGTGGTTCTCACTGGACCTTGTCGGAGACATCAGCAAAAAAACTGCCGCCGAGCAAGACGCGGCGATGACCCGCATTATTCGACTCGCGGCTGAAATGGTCGACAAGAACACAGTCGGCGTGCTTTTGCCGTCCGAGAACATCGTGCTGCCCATCAGCGACGAGGTGATTACGGCGATGAAAGGGGCGGATGCCCTGAAAGCACTACGGAAATCTTCGAATGCCGCCGTCATCGGCTCGTCTGGTGATGATCCAAAGATGCTGGCCGCCACCGCCGAAGCTCGCCGAACCTGGCCTGAGTTTTTAAAAGCCTTCCGCAACAAGCCGGAGAATTCCGAAAGCTTCTCGGCCAAGTTTCCTTTCGACGCACCAGATCAAAAAGAATTCATGTGGGTCGAAGTCGTCTCCGTCAATGGTGATACCGTCGTCGGCCGACTTGGAAATGATCCGGTCTGGGTGAAAGATCTGAAACTCGGCGATGAAGTCAAAATGAAGGTGTCGCAACTGTCCGACTGGATGTACCTGAAGGACGGCGAGATCGTGGGCGGTTACACCGTCAAAGTTCTGATGGACAAACAAAAGCAGGAAGAGAAGTAGACCAAGGCGCGGCCTATCTCATCTAGCCGCCGATCGGATGCGATTTGGCCCCCGCCCGACCCTGCGTCGGCGGAGCCCCGGTTTAGCAACGACAAGCGAACTCAATTCATAATCCGGCCCCCATCGGCTTTACGCCGATGGTGCCAAGGTTTGTTCTTCAAGTTGTCAAACCAGCGGTCCACCGGCGTGAAGCCGGATGGGGCCGAATCGACATCTTGAATTGCTCTGTAGTTTCCAAACCCTTGCTCACCCGGCGTGAAGCCGGGATGGGGCCGATTGTCATGATCCTACTCCCCCATTGCTTTGACGCCGGGACCACATTAACGGCCGAAAGCCTCTGATTCTGAGTGATTCCATAGAAGATGTAGGTAAAGACGAGCTCGCCAAGCGGGACCTACCGAAATCCGCGACTACACCCGTCCTTCAAGCCCCATCTGCGAACGCTACTGACAGCCGGCATTTTCGGATAGAAATCATCGTTCCTGAAACACCCCCACCTCTTTGCTTAAGTCCAGATCTCCCCGATCGCTGTAACTTACCGGAGTGATTTCATGCTCAATAATCGACCCATGACGGGACGCCGCCGATTTCTTTCCACTGCCGCCGCTGCTATTGCTGGAGCAGGAATTTTCCAGGGGACTCAGGCCAGTGATCCTCCCGTCGTGAAGAACCCTCGCGCAACAGATGGCGATGAACGCTTTGAGCCGAACTGGGACGAACGGCTCACGATTTCAGTTGGCGAAAAATCGGGCGACATGATTGGTCACAGTGATCGAGTCATTCAGGCGGCATTGGATTATGTGGCTCGTCTCGGCGGAGGCACGGTCAAAGTGCTGCCGGGGACGTATACGTTCCGCAATGCCGTATGGTTGCCTTCCCGAGTTCGTCTGCTGGGCAGCGGAGCAGACTCGGTCATTACCCGAGGTGCGTCGGTACGAACCGACGTGACAGCCGACTCTGACTGGTACGATCAGGAAATCACCGTCAAAGATGCGAGTACTTTTCAGGTCGGTGACGGCATCGTCCTGCAGGCGACGAATCCGCATAACAACGGTGCTACGGTCATCAAGAGAACTCTGGTGGCTCGCAATGGCAATCGCTTTAAGCTGAACGACGGACTTCGCGAAAATCTCTGGACCAGCGGCAAGCCAACCTGCGCATCTTTGTTTCCACTGCTGACCAGCGAACATACGGCAGACGTATTGATCGAGAACATTACGCTCGACGGGAATCGTGCGAATTGCGAAAACTTCAATGGCAACTACGGAGGCTGCGTCTTTCTGCAGGATTGTAATCGGTACGTCTTCCGCAATGTCGAAGCACGTAACTACAACGGCGACGGTATCAGTTTCCAGATCTGTCACGATGTCGTGGTCGAGAACTGTCACAGCCACGACAACACGGATCTCGGAGTTCATCCCGGCTCAGGGTCGCAGCGGCCGATTATTCGCGGAAACCGACTTGAACGAAATAGTCAGGGCATCTTCTGGTGCTGGGGCGTCAAGTATGGACTTGCGGAAGACAATGTGATTGACGGCAACAACTTGTACGGTGTGTCG
>CANHVD010000205.1 GCA_947463775.1 Planctomycetaceae bacterium
CGCTGTGGCCCAGCCGTTGACATTCACCGCGCCGGCATCTTCAAACAGATTCTGATCCGCCCCGCTGCTGAAGCTTGGGGCCACGTTCTCCACGTAGTGCCCGAAGTGCGAGGAATGATGAATCTGGCCATCTTCGAGATCGTCGTAGTTGTAGCCATCACCTTCAACAGGAGTTCCCAGCACCACTGGAATGGACCCCAGCACGACTTCGGTTCCCTGACGCACAAACTGCAGATCAAAGCGACTTGGCCGTCCGTCACCGACGAACTCAACATCAAATGAGGCCGTCTGGCCGCCACCAATTCCCGTCAGAGTGCCCGTGTGATTGATGATCCGAACCCGTGGGTCAGACGATCGCAGAGTGATATCCATGGCAACATTGGTCACCGCATTCTGAATCGCGCTGGTGACACCGTCGGCCACTGTGGATCCGAAACCGTTAGAAATCTGGAAGTAGAAAGGATCACCAGGAGCGATTGGATCAGCCGTACCGTTCGCGATCGTCGCTGATGACTGATTAACGGCCCCGGTCAACTTCGCGAGCGATTCCAGTCCCTGACGTGGATCAACCGTGGCCAGAGGATTAGTTCCGAGACCAATTACGAGTGCTCCAAGAGCATTCAGGCCGGTCACCGTTTCCTGAAGACCTGCACCTGAACTGAATGGAGTTGAACCACGAGAAAACTGCGTCAATGCAGAGATCGGTAAGGTCAGTCCACCGGTCCCGGTGATGCTCGTTTCCCCATGAGGTTGATAGGCAAATCCGATGTCCGTTGCTGTCAGAATGACGGGCAACGCACCCGGTCGAAATCCTGCTCCACCTACATTTCCTGCTGCGGCCAACACATTGTTGGCGGAGTCTGGTGTGAAGGATGAAAAGCCTGGCACGTCGCCGCTGTCGCCTGGTGAAAGCTGAGTCGATGCCAGACCTGCAGCTCCGCTGTCAGTTGTCGTTCCGTTGTTGTTACCATCGAAACCCAGCCCGGTCACCATCTGGTAGAGAGCTTCAATGTCTGTTTCAGGTCCGTCGCCACCGAATCCAGGAGCCATTCGGTCCAGAGCTGCCTGAATAGAGGCCGAGAAACCCGGGCGAGTCGATTCCACTATCGGCTGATTCAGAATAAATGGCCGGCCCGTTGCATTTTCAGCCGCGAAACTACCGTACTCTTCGAATCGCCCAACTCCGAAGCCAAGATCAATCCCCGGCAGTGATGCCTGAAGAGTACTAATGATGGTCGGGAAGGCAGCTCGAACAATCGGACTGTTGGCGGTGAAGCTTCCTGTGTCATCGAACAACAGGAACACATCGACCATGTTCGAGATGGCCCCGGTGCCGGGCAGAGTCAGGCTGACGGTCTGATTATATGACTGTCCCGCAGCAAGCGAAGTTGTGATGCTGGTCGGCGTGACATTGCCAACAGCAGGATGGCTCACGCCTGCTGGCCAAAGTGTTCCGCCACCAGTCGTTGGATAAGTGTGAGGCCCTACAAATCCACTGTCTTCACGAACGATGTACGCGCCCGGGGTCATGCCGAGAAACGCGTAAGAACCGTCGGCTCCGGTGATCGTGTGAGGCTCGTCGAGATCGTAGATGCTGTCTCGATCGAGGTCGACGTAAACAGACACATCGGGACGACTATATTCGCCGGAGTCTCTCAAACCATCCGCATCGGTGTCATCGAATACAACGCCGTGAATTTCATTATCACGGAAAACGTTGGCAAAGTTGGCCGTCGAAGAAGCAAATGACGGTACCGATATGTTCTGGACGCGAGCGTCTGTCGGAGTCGGTTGCTGATCGACGGGCACAATTTCCCGGACGGTGTAACTACCACGGGCGAGATGTGTGAATGAGTACGTGCCGGATTCATTAACGGCTGGCGTAAAGAATCGATCGGTCAAAGTGACGGTTGACGATTCGCCAGGATCAAGTGACCCGTTGTTATTGGCATCGATATAGACTGTGATCCCGCTCAGTCCTCGTTCACCAGCATCCAGAGATCCATTGCGATTCGAATCGCTGAAGGCGGTGCCACTAATAACGAACTCCGAAAGCTCCAGGTTTCCAAAAGCGACGCCAGTCCGGCTTTCCCCGTTGAGAAGAAACGTGGTCAGCCCGGCGAGATTATTGGTGGCTCGATAACCAGGCCTTACCACTTCGCGAATCGCTGTGGTGCCGTAGGGAACGCCGGAGATTGTATACAGCCCTGCCGCGTCGGAGACGGCTGTCGGCTCACCAGTATCAGCGACGCCGTTTTTGTTGATGTCCGCATAAACCGTCCAGCCTTCAAGTCCTGTTTCCGTAGCAGAAAGCAAGCCATTTGCGTCGGGATCTCCGAAGACCGTTCCGCTCACCGTGCCCGTGACGGGAACAAGATTAAGGTAATCAATCGTATTTACGCTGCCCAGCGTCACAGTCGTGGTAACGCTGCTCACCTTACCTTCTGACGTGATCCAGCCGCTTTGAACAGCTTCATTCACGCGATAAGTCCCCACGGGAACTCGGCTGAACAGGTAGTTGCCGCTGACGTCGGTTTGTACCGAGCGTTCTGAGGCGTCCTGAACGCCGTTGCTGTTGGTGTCGAGATAAACGGTCCAGTCTGCGAGTCCTGCTTCTGCGGCTCCTCGCAGCCGATCGCCGTTTTCATCATTCCACACATTGCCCTTGATGGTGCCAACGCGTTCGCGGTTCCCGAAGTTTACACCCGTGCGACTTTCGCCGCTGAGCAGGCGAAAGGTCGAGGCTGCGGTCGTTGGATTTGTCGCCAACCAGTTGGATGGAACAACTTCTCGAACCGTCTTTGTTCCATACGCGACATTGGCAAACGTATACGAACCGTCGGCAGTGGTGGTATAAGATGGCTCGGAAGTCTCACGGAGACCGTTGGAGTTCAGATCGAGATAAACCTGCCAGCCTTCCAGCAGAGTTTCTTCGCTGCCACGCACGCCGTTACCGTCGGCGTCATCCCAGAGTGTTCCACTGATCGAACCGGCGACCGGGATCAGATTGAAGAAGTCAATAACGTTCAGGCCATTCTGAAAGACACTCGTGAAGACAGATGATGGACGTCCTTCCGTGGTTGACCACCCTGACGGAGCAACCTCGGTGACCCGGTATGTTCCGGTTCGAATATTGTTGAATGAGTAGGCTCCGGCGGCGTCTGTTGTTCGAGCTGGTTCGGCCGCATCCTGGATACCGTTGTTATTCAGATCGATATACAAAGGAAGTCCGGCCATCGCCGATTCCCCGGCACCTCGCACACCGTCACCGTTCGTATCACTCCACACGATGCCCTGAATTGTTCCAACAGGTGGTGTGAGATTCGCATAGTCGGAGCGAACTGAACCGCCAGCGACAACGTTCACGCTATGACTGACAGAAGCTCCCTCAAGCGGAAATAGTCCGCCTGTCACCGGGCGAAGTGCCCCCACAGGAACTTCATAGACGGTCGCAGGTCCAGAGGGAATTCCCGTCAGGAAGTAATCGCCGTCTGCATCAGTCAAAGCGGTTGGCTCAGTGGCGGCCTGAAGTCCGTCGCCATTGGTGTCGACAAACATCGTCCAGCCGGTCAGCCCGTGCTCGCCCGGATCTTTGGCTCCGTTGAGATTGTCGTCTTCAAACACGGTCCCGGTGATATCGCCATTCACCACCGGCGACGACACGTTGGGAAACTTTACGCGTGTCTCTTTGTTATCCCGTACGGAAATGGTTTGATGAGTCGTGAATCCAGGAGCTGGTGAGTATCCCGATTGCAACACTTCATAGATCGACGTCGTGCCCGCTGGAACACCGAGGATTGCGAACTTACCTTTTGTGTCAGTCGTCGTAGACTGCTCACCAGCACTGAGAGCTCCGTCTCCGTTGGCGTCAATAAAGACGGTCCAGCCAGGCAGGCCCGGCTCTGACGGATCGTCGACCCCGTTCAGGTTCAGGTCGTTAAACACCGTGCCTGAAACATCACCGGTAAGCAACTGACGTTTCTCAAGGCTCTCCAATCCGGCGACTCTGCGTTTCTTTGTAGCGTTCGATTTTCTCCGGGTTGCCCGCGAGAGATTTGAGTTGAGTGACAGAGTTCGGAATTGAGTGAGCAGGGTCTTTTTCATGGGGGACAACTTTCAGGGAGAACACAAAATGCCAGTCACGCCGCACGACAGGGTTCGCCTCGACCACGTCACGTGCACAGAAGGCTGATCTATCAGGAGAAGCCGATTTGTCGCTACAAACCCGCCAAAAGATTTCGAGGTCCTCTTTTGCAGGCCAAATGGCACTGACCACGGAAGAGCCTCAATCAAGGAATCAGGAACAAAGGGCGAGGAGGACAGAAAAACCAGGAAAGTCGCCAACTTCTGCACGGCTCAACGATGATGAAATGACATCGAAGTTTCCCCGGGTGAAATCGTTCGATCCACATAGGAGTCTGCAGGCCTGCGTTTTCCCGATGCATGAGGCCCATGAGTTCGGTTCAAGGGCCGGTCGTTGATTCAATGGTTTCTTTACAACCGGAAACGTCAGTAAGGGATCAATTTGCGAGCGCTCTCTACACGACACCTCGCTTGCACTGGATTGCATCAAAGGTGGATGCTGGTTCCAAAACACGTGGCGGGCAATCGTCCCCATTCTCGCTCCTCATCTTGCAAAACATGCCAGTTTCAAATTTCTGGTCATTTCTTGTCCCATGCTCGAACAGTTGCTGATTCCTGTTAGCAGACGGGACTCATTCGAGAAAGGAGTGGCGAATTCGAAATTGGCTCGGTAACCTGAACAGCCGTTACTATTACAAATTCCAGTGGAGCCGTTAATTGCCGCAATTGGCTCAGTTTCGAGAGCTGATTCATCGAGTTCGCAACCGTGACGAAGATGCGGCCCGTGAGTTAACGCTGCGCTATGAGAAGGCGATCCGGCGAGTCGTTCGAATTCATCTGCGTGATGCCCGAATGCGGACGGTGATGGATTCCATGGATGTGTGTCAGTCAGTACTCGCCAGCTTTTTTGTCCGAACTGTATTGGGGCAATATGAACTCGAAACCCCCGAGCAGCTGATCAATCTTTTGACGACGATTGCTCGCAACAAACTGACCAACCAGGTCCACAAACATCAGGCCCTTCGACGTGATATTCGCAGGACTCGGGAACTCACCGACGACAGCCAACAGTTCATTGATCCGCAGCCGAGCCCCGAGCAATCCATCTCGGCCAAAGAAACACTGGAACTGGTGATGAGCCGACTGGATGCCAGCGAACGATACCTCGCCGAACAAAAGGCTCAGGGAAAAACATGGCAGGAACTTGCAGATGATGTCGGCGGGACCGACGTGGCTCTTAGAAAGAAACTGACCCGAGCTGTGGATCGAGTACTCACGGAGCTGGGTCTGGACAACGTTGAAGATGCATAACAATGTGACGGAACATTTGGACTCAGTACTGGACCGCCAACGCGATGCGTGGCTGGCCGGTGAGCGTCCGTCGATTGATGAGTTGCTGGCCGGAACGAATTTCCACAACGACCCGGACATTCAGCTTGATCTTCTGTACAACGAAATTGTCGTCAAAGAAGAGTTGGGGCTCGAATCGACGTTGCAGGAATGCGTCGAACGATTTCCGCATCTGCAGGAAGAACTCCAACTGCATTTCGAGATTCATAATGCCATGAAGCATCGGGCTCTGCTGGACACAGCGGGACACACTTCGCGGATGGAATCTACGATTGAGCATTCAACATCACGTGCGGACTACTTTCCCCACGAAGATTACGAAAAGCTGGAAATGCTGGGCCACGGTGGCATGGCGACTGTTTACCGGGCTCGACATCGTAAGCTGAATCGACTGGTCGCTGTCAAACTGTTCGAATCCGGTCGAATCCTGAACTCTCGCGAAGAGTTTCGCGTTCGGACCGAGGCCATGGCGATGGCTCGACTTTCCCATTCGAACATCGTCAAGATCTTTGAGATCGGAGAATGTCGCGGCGTTCCATTTCTTGCCCTCGAACTCGCTGAGAATGGCACGCTCTTAAAGAAACTGCAACAGTTTCAGTATACTCCCCGCATGGCGGCAGAGCTGATTGAAACGCTGGCGAATGCGATCCAGCACGCGCATAATCATCAGGTCATTCATCGCGATCTTAAACCGGCTAATGTTCTCTTCGCCGCGGATGGTCGGCCAATGATCACGGACTTTGGCCTGGCTAAGGTTCTGCATGATCGCCTGGTTACTTTGACGGATGCCACACGGACCGGCGAAGCAATTGGTACGCCACGTTACATGGCGCCGGAACAGGCTGACGGCAACCATGGACAAATCTGTCCGGGCACTGATGTTTACGCCCTGGGTTCCCTGCTTTATGAATGCCTGACCGGCCGCGCCCCGTTTATGGCGACCAGTGTGGTTCAGACTCTGCATCAAATTTGCAACGACGATCCGCTGTCCCCGCGGCAACTCCAGCCCACGGTACCTCGCGATCTGGAAGTCATCTGCCTGCATTGTCTTGAGAAGCGTCCTAATCATCGGTACCACACCGCCAAAGAACTGGCTGAAGATCTCAGAAGATTTCTTGACGGCAAACCAGTTTCCGCGCGTCCCGCTCCTTTGTGGGAGGTTGTGCTGAAGTGGAGCCGTCGAAAGCCAACTCAGGCTGCTCTTGTGTTTGGTACCGTGGCAGTATTGGTGATGGGAGCCGTGGGGTTTCTCGTCACCTCGAGACTTCGCGCCGAGCGGATTGATAAACTCAGAAGTCAGATCGTCGAAAACATGGAAGCGGGTCGTCAGGCTCTCGAGGCTGACGACGTCGAATCCGCCCAGTCGCGGTTTGAAAACGCATGGATGATGGTTCAGGCCGAACCCGAATTAGCGTCTCTGGAAACGTCGGTAGCTGGTTGGCTCGATCACACTCATAACGCGGAAAATCGGTATCGCTGGTCACAAAAGACGCCCCCGCCGCCCTTCGAACAGCGTCGTGATGAAGCTTTGCTGGAAAGCCTGTTTCTTCCGATTGATCCCGAAATTTCTGCTGCGACAGCTCGAGCAGCCATAGCCTCGGCTATGGAGTTTACTATTCCTAATGATGCTCGCTGGCGTTCGGAACGTGAATTGTTGCTGCTGCAGGATGTTGCGATTATTGAACGTGCCGAGAATGCCGAGGTCGCACTGAAGACATTGGATGCATCAGAGTCCTTTGCAACTCATCAGTACCATTCGCGTCGCGCTGATTTGCTGGAACAGCTCGAGCGATTTGACGAAGCAGCGACGGAACGCGACAAGGCCGAACGTCTGCCGCTGAACCCACTCGTCGCTGATTTCCAGACTGGAATGGATGATCTTCGACAGCGGAGGTTTGCACAGGCCGAAGCCAGATTCGATCAGGTTTTGCAGCGGAATCCAGAACACTTTGCCGCAAGAATGTTTCAGGCCATCTGCTTTCTTAATCTGAATCGACCAGCTGAAGCCAGAATCGCGTTGACCGCATGCATTGCTCAACGTCCCGCATTTCAATGGAACTACTTCTTTCGGGGGCGTGCGAGTGCTCAAATGGGTTATCTTGAACAAGCGAGCAAAGATCTGGTGCTCGCTGTTGAAGGCCGCGATCAGGGCCGGGTACACCACGCCGCAAAAGTTGAGCTACAGTTATTAGAATCGATGAACGATCCGGCGAAGATTTCTGTGCCGGAAAAGGATCAGTAGAACGTGTTTTGTCGAGTCCTGTCATCTTCCCGCCCATCATTCGCGTCTCGCAGCAGCGAGCCTTCGCACCGCGCTGGTTTTACGATCATCGAACTGTTGGTAGTCATTGCGGTCACTTCAATCCTGTTGGCGTTGATACTTCCTGCTGTTCAGCGAGTACGCGAGCAAGCCTCCCTGATGCAGTGCCGCAACAACATGCGAAATCTCGGGCTGGCCTGCCAGAATTTTCATGAGACCTTCAATGTCTTTCCCAGGAACACCGTTCGCCCCAGAGGCACTACTCAGATTGATACGGAGCCTGAAGGAAATCTTTGGAACTGGCACAGCGGTACTTACGAAACCTGGCATCGCGAGATTATGCCGTTCATTGAACAGTACAATGTTCGTGTTCAGGATGCGGTTCCGTTGTTGGGATGTCCGCTGGATCCGCGAGGCACCAACTACACTGTTCCAGGTTACGGCTTCACGTGGTACGTTGGCGTTTACTCAAACCCAACGACGCTCAACAATGGTGTGATCGTGGATGACTCCGACCTTAAGACTCGATTCACAGTCGCAATGCGAGATATCACAGATGGCACTTCCAACACCATCATGATTGCTGAAAGACCTCCGTCTGCGGATGGTGATCTCGGCTGGTGGGATTCACGCTGCTGCACAGAAGACAATATCTCGCCGACTGTCGGGAATCGAAAACCGTACAGCTCGGGTAAGAACGGAAAATGTGCGGATCCCAGCTACTACGGCCCCGGAAATTATCAGGATCGCTGCGCGTTCAATAGGATCTGGTCCAATCACCGCGCAGGCGGATTCTTCTGCCTGGCAGATGGCAGTGTAAGGATGCTTTCCTATGACATGGCGAGAGTCCCCGCCGGGACAGCGACGCTGATGGAAGCCCTCGCCTCGCGCGGAAATGGTGAGCTTCTCCCGGGCGAATTCTGAGCCACCTTGCTCGCCAATCTGCAGTAACAGTTTGCGGCAAGGCGTCGTTACGTCGCTCTTCAATGTCGACTCTATTTCAATAGCGAGCGGCACTTCATGGATCAATGATGTGGTCCCAAACATTCTCACCGCGCCATCAAACCAGGATTCAAAACAGTTTATTTGAATCAGCGAATCCGGCCGTTGGCGATTCCTTGCAAGATGCAGGTATAGCACTGGGCCACGTCGACAACGCAGGTTAAATACTGATGCGTACTCAGATCGGGTGTGCTCAATCTCATGATCACCAGTTCGACGAATGGATCCAGAAAGAGTTCCAGGCCGACCGTTCATGATCGCAGACAGAGGCAAGGTAATTC
>CANHVD010000206.1 GCA_947463775.1 Planctomycetaceae bacterium
GTTTCGTAGTACTTGCGAAACAGGACTTCCAGTGAGGGTGGTCCAATCATAATGTCAGCAAATCCCTGAGCAGCCGCCCATGACATAAAGGAAACAGACGAACCGATAAGTTCCAACATGCATATCTGCTCACGATTCACTCCGAGTTCCGAAGTGCTCTCGGCAATGATTTGCTGAGACGATGAGTCTGGAACGCTCTTCACGACAACGCTTTCCGGCCATTTCAGGTTTCGATAATCCTGCCCGTCGTGAAGTGTCACCACAATCTGTCGAGGAGCCTGAGCCTTCAGCCGACTCACGGTAGAGTCTTCCACAATCTGCCCATCACGAACGATCGCGATCCGATCACAAAGCGTCTCGACTTCACTCAAGGTGTGACTGGAAAACATCACAGTGCGCCCGCTCACCGCCATTTCGCGAAGGCAACTCATCAGCGTATCCTGCATCAGCGGATCAAGCCCGGATGTTGGCTCATCCAGAATCACCAGCTTCGGCTCATGCACCAGCGCCAGGACAAGAGCCACTTTTTGTCGATTGCCGCGAGACATTTTTCGTACCGGCAGGTCAGGCTCCAGTCGAAACCTCTCTGCCAACTCGAAGCCTTTCTGGGTCAGGCTGCGACCATGAATTCTGGAAAGCATCGCGAGGGCTCGGCGAGTCGTCAGCCAGGGATACAATCGAACATCACCCGCGACGTAACCGACTTCACGGCGAATCTCCGTGCCTTCAGTCCAGCAATCGCGCCCGAAGATTTGGGCAACTCCGGAACCGGCTCTCAAAAGCCCCATCAGAACTCGAATTGTCGTCGACTTCCCGGCACCATTTGGTCCCAGAAATCCGAAAATCTCACCGGGTGAGATCGTCAGATTGATGTCCGTAATGCCTCGACGCGAACCATAGCTGCGGCACAACTGCCGTGTCTCAATTACCTGCATAAAGACCTCTCGAAAACCCTGCTCGCTGTGTTCCGGGTGCGAGAGTTGTAAGGGTTCGTAGTCACAACAGCACGCAATTTCAACAGCTTATAGAGAACCATTTGCTCAACGACCGCTCCCGAAACTGAGAATTAACGTTTGAACATCAATCGGGATCCAATCCTGGAATCCGGGAGAGCTAGTATGTGCTGCGTGGAGAGCGAGCCGGCTGTGACTGTCAGACCATGGGTTTAACCCCATAAAGCTTTGATGAGAACTCCGTACCGCAAATTAGCGAACCCGATTTGCCGCTGGCTGAGCTGCCTGTCGGTCGCGTTCGTGTTTTGCGCGGTGCTCTTGCCGATGCCGGTCAGCCTGCGACCCTCCGATGGTGTTGAGAAAGACTTGTCTCAACCGTTCCCGTGTCAGAATCGTCCGTGCGGATGTCGTTCTGCCGAGCAATGCTGGAAGAAGTGCTGCTGCTTCACCAATTCTCAAAAGGTTGCCTGGGCGAAGGCCAGCGGAGTCGACTTGCCGGACTATGTCCTGGCTGCAGCAAAAAAAGAAACAGCAGCCGTCAAGAAGTCCTGTGCCTTGTGCTCGAAGACAAAGGGCAACGGCGAGAAGCCGAAGTGCGAAGAGTCAATCGCTTCAAAAGACAGTCAGCCTAAAACGTCAGCGACTCAGGCACCGAAAGCTTTGGCCCGTACCAAAACATCAAAGTGGGTTCTTTCTGTTTATGCTGCCGAATGTCAGGGGCAGCCGACGTTCTCGATGTGCTTCCCAGCCACGATCATTCCTGCTCGAGTTGTCCCTGTCACGAGCTCTGTCGAGTTAACGGAGATCGTACACGAGATTTCAGAACGGCTGAGCTCAAAAGCTCTCCGACCGCCGCTCCCTTCTCCAAAGATCGTCTGAGTACTCTTGCCGCCTCATTGTGGTCCTCACCGTGCTCGCGTTTAGATTCGAGTCGCAGGTGAAGATCCTCGTCACTGCATGTGTTGCACACCAACATGCGCGTCGCTTCAGTTCCCGCGTTTTGTCCAGCCCGCGTTCGCGCGCTCAACCGAACTATCGGTTCGCTCTCCACAAGCGTGATCCGTCTCGTTTGTGTTGAGCGTGCGAACCGGGGCTGCAGGAACGTGTGAGAACTTAATAGCACACGACGAATCGCACGCACTTCCTCAGATTTATTCAAATTCGCTTTGGAGCGTTACCATCATGATCTCTCGTTCCCGCAATCAATTTCGCGGCTTTACGCTGATCGAGTTGCTTGTTGTCATTGCCATTATCGCCATTCTGATTTCATTGCTGCTGCCTGCTGTTCAACAGGCCCGCGAGGCTGCTCGGCGAACGCAATGCAAAAACAACCTCAAGCAGTTTGGTCTTGCTCTGCATAACTATGAAGGTTCGTTCGGTGTTTACCCGATGACGAACGCTCAGAACTACCTCCCGAACACTCAGGGCTTCTCCCCGCAAGCTCGACTGCTGCCTTACATGGAGCAGGCCAATCTACAGAACATGCTTGATTTCACGCAGTATGGATTCAGCGGTCCGTTCAATGCGCTGGTTCCAAATCCACAGTTTGCTACGGCGTTTGCGACACCGTTGCAAGTGATGCTTTGCCCCAGCGATCCAGCTCCTACTCAAAACACTGGTGCCGGCGGAGCGATCTACGCGGGTCTCAACTACATGATCAGCTACGGCAGCGGTATGAACGCCAACTACGACCTGCGTTGGCCAACCGACGGCATCGTTTACGAGAACTCCAATGCAAGGATTCGAGATATCACCGACGGAACTTCGAACACCGTTGTGATGAGCGAAGCGATTCGCAGCATCGGAGCCGACTTTACTCTGGCAGCCGGTACTTTGCCAAAGTTCAACTACCAGGCCACGATGAACGGCTCGTCCGGAGTCAGCGCCAATCTGCAGGTTGTGCAGGGACTCGCTGCAACCGGTGGAGCCTGGAGCAATGGTCCGGGAGGTGTAATCAACAATCCGAACCTTGCTGCCATCTCGGCAACCATGACCAGTTGGCGCGGAGCATCCAGCGCGGCCTTGCGAGGTCGCGGTGTGTCATGGGCTCATTCCGGAGCGGTCAGCACTTTGACTAACGGCTACAACACTCCGAACAGCAGAATCCCGGATGTTGTCGTGCACTTCACAGGCTTCTTCGGGCCGCGCAGCTTTCATACCGGCGGTGCTCAGGTTCTGCTCGGCGATGGTTCCGTCAGATTCCTCAGCGACAACATTGATGCCATGCTGCATCGTGGCATGCACAGCCGCAACGGCGGCGAAGTCCTGGGTGAGTTCTAGTTCGCTCGGCAGTCGCCAACACTTCCGCTGCCGGGTTCACCCCGGTGGTTCAACGGCCTTTGCACCACTTCCAGCCTATCAACGGTCAACTCTCCCGGGTGTTTTATGTCCGAAAAATCATGGCCCGATTACCGAGCTGTCTGGCGCTGGCACTTCTATGCCGGATTGCTCTGTATTCCGTTCGTGATTGTGCTCTCGATCAGTGGCTTGATTTATCTATTCAAGCCACAGATCGAAGCATGGAACGATCGACACTACGACAATCTGCAGTTGTCCAGTCCCGCCAAGCCTGCGTCAGAACAAATCGCCGCTGCGATTGCATCACGACCGGGTTCAACATTCAGCAGTTATGAGTTGCCGGAGTCATCCACGTCATCGGCTCGCGTCGTCGTGAAGCATAATGACGCCTCGATTCGAGCCTACGTTCATCCGGAAACATTGCAGGTTCTGCACACGGTCTCGGAGAACGAACGTTTCATGCGCTGGATTTTTCGGCTGCATGGAGAACTGTTGATGGGCGATCGTGGATCGAACCTGGTCGAGCTGGCCGCTTGCTGGACGATCGTGCTTTTGATTACCGGACTTTTCCTGTGGTGGCCGCGAAATGTGAAAGGCCTGGGAGGCGTTCTGTATCCGCGTTTGTTCGGCGGATCACGGATGTTCTGGCGAGATATCCATAGTGTCGTCGGCATGTGGATCTCGTTCTGTGCCATCTTTCTGCTGCTGACCGGTTTGCCGTGGGCCAAATTCTGGGGCGACTATTTCAAGCAGGTTCGTCAGGTCACCGGCACTGCTGTCGCACAACAGGATTGGTCCAACAGCAGCGGAAACTCAGGACGTGGTCGTTCAGGAAATTCCGGTGGCGGTGAACACGGTCACCATGGCAGCAGCGGAGGAAACTCCACCAGTGCGAAAGGTGGCAAGCCGCCAGCCACGCCGGTTGATTTCTCAGCCATCGATATCATGGTCGCCAACGTTGTGCCCTTGAAGCTGGATGCACCTGTCATCATCGCTGCACCCGGTGGACGATCGAAAACATGGAGTGCGAAATCGAATACTCCGAATCGGCCGCGTCGCGTTACCGTAGAGCTGGATCCAAAGACCGGCAGCATCCTTAGTCGAGAAGACTTCAAAGATCGACACTGGGTGGATCGCGCTGTCGGAGTCGGTATTGCGGCTCATGAAGGCGCGTTGTTTGGCTGGCCGAATCAGGTCCTGGGAGTTTTAACGACTCTGGGCCTGGTTCTGCTGTCGGTTAGCGGCGTGATTCTATGGTGGAAGCGTCGTGATCAGGGAGTTCTCGGCGCACCAAAACCAGCGTTGAGTCCTCGCGTATCGTGGGGACTGATTTCTATCATTGTTTTGATCGGTATCTGCCTGCCGCTTTTTGCGGCCTCTTTGCTGATCGTGCTGCTGTTGGAGTGGCTGGTTCTGAGCCGAATCAGTCCTGTGCGAAACTGGCTGGGTTTGATCACGAAATCGTCTGCCACAACTTAGGACACGTGACAAAACCGTAGATGAACTCGTGAGAGTTCAGGAACCCCTCCGAATTCTCACGAATCCGGCTACGTGGGCATGTTTTTTTAGGCCATCTTAACCTCTATGCACTCCTGCGAAGTGCAAACCAGAAACTGATTATGCGGCAATTCAACAGTATCCTCCCCATCTTTCTGTTCACCGTCTCTTTGCTGGCAGGATGCAGCGACGCGCCGGCTCCAGCGACCGGCGGCACGCCCGGTACTCTGACTTTTGGTGATGGAGTCACCAGCGATATCAATATCACCGTCCATCGAAGTTCGGCAGGAAGCTTTCAGCCGATTGGTTTTGGACTCACGGATGTCGAGGGCAAATTCATCCTCTACCAAACTGGAGCTGCCGGACCTCTCTGGCTCGAACCTGGTGATTACGTATTCACGTTGGAATCAGTTGGCCCGTCGATCGCGTTTCCCAAAGAGTACCTCAGCTCTCAAACAACTCCGCTTAAGCTGAGCTGGACGGCTGACTCTACGTCGGCAGACCTGACGGTACCACAGAAACTGCAGAGCTCGAAGTAGAGTTGCTCCTTGAGCACATCAGGCCAAAGTGCCGACAGTAGAAAATACCAAGCGGCGATCAGACAATGAGAGCTGCCAGGGTTTGAAAGTATTGTCGGGAAGATTTTGGCGGCCAATGAGCAGGAGTCGGTGACGAGTGATCTGGACTCGAGTCATTTTCTTTCTCTGCGCGGTCGCGGTCACGTTCGTTGGCCTTGCGTCGCGTCGATATCAAGCTGCCCTGCCGGAGTTCGTTGGTGAGTATGCCGGTGATACGCTGTGGGCGTTGATGCTGTTCCTGCTGGTGAGTACTTTGCTAACTGGCCGAACGACGATGTCTCGCGCAACGATCTCGTCGGTTCTCGCTTTCGTGGTCGAGATCAGCCAACTGTACCACGCTCCCTGGATCGACAACATTCGCAACACAACCTTGGGTGGAATGATTCTGGGCTTCGGTTTCCTGTGGACCGATGTCGTTTGTTACACCGCCGGGATCATCATCGGAGCCCTTGCCGAATGCGGGCTACGCCGCACGTTGCATCGAAAAGCGTAGAACGTTGCGAGAAAAAATCTCAAGCAGAATATGGAGCGATTGAGAGTACCTTGATCGCCGTTGTGGGCATACGCCGCTGCGTCTCCTGATGGTTCTTCGGTCGTGAGCCGGGTTGATCAGGAAAGACACGAAACACACGAAAGAATCGCATAGAAGCCACTCGGACGTTTGCCGCCTTTTCGTGTGTTTCGTGTCTTTCGTGGTAAAAAAGTTCCTATTCTGTCCCGAGCAGTTTTCAACGTAGCCGTGTCGCTGCTGTTGAGACTGGAGAGATGGGTAACAGGTGTTCGGAGACATGGGTAACACATTTATGTGAAGCTGTTGATCCTTGGAAAGGAGGATTGGAATGGCTTGGAAAAAAGTGTCCCTGATGTCTCAACCAGAAGAGTTTTTTGTATTGGCGTCGGTTGAAGGTGCCAATTTGAGTGAACTGTGTGGTCGATTCGGCGTGAGTCGAAAGACTGGATACAAGTGGCTGGCTCGGTATGTCGCTGATGGCGCGGAGGGTGGCAGACCAGTCTCATCGGCCGTTAAAACCATCCGGCCAGGCAAATCCATTGCTTGAGCAAAATCAATCTCCGGTGTCCATTTTCTTTCTCTGTCCTTTTCCTGCCCGAACAGATTGCCAATACTCGCTGTCCTGCGGCGTCAATGAATTCATTCCGTGCTCTCCGAAATGGAACCTTTGCCCGAGTTCTTTCGGGAGATTCTTGAGCCCTCAAATTTGAATTGTTCGGCACAGTTGTCACAGCCGAAGTTACAGGAACCACCCGATTAACTTGTCTTTGCGCCGTTGCAGGTCAACATGAAACGCTTGTTGCTGATCCTCGTCACTCTCGCAACGGCAGAAACGGCCAGAGCGCAGGACGCTCCGGATCCGTGGATGACGCGCATCTCCGCACGCCATGTGGCAGGTGAAGGAGTGGGACACGCGAACAGCTACAGTTCTCTTGACTGGTTTGTTCCACTATTGCCCGCCGAATCTGATTCGACGATGTGGTTTGGTGACATTCGCGGATTGATTTTCAATGATGGAGAATTCGGAAGCAATATGGGATCCGGTTATCGCTGGTTCGTAGAAGATCAAAATCGGATCTACGGCATCAATGGTTACTGGGATACGCTTAACGACAATTCGCTGCTGTTCAATCAGGCAGGAATTGGCGTGGAATCGCTCGGACAGCTCTTTGACTTCCGAGCCAACGGTTACACGCCAGCGGTCTATGATTCGTATCAGCATCAGTTGGGGACGGCCTACTTTCAGGACAACCGCCTCTTTGTTGCCTCGACCGCCGCGCTTTCAGGTATGGATGCGGAAGCAGGTGTCAATTTACCAACGTTCTATCAGATCTCGACCAGTTTGTTTGGCGGTGGCTACTACTACGATTCGAACCATACGATTGAAGCCGCCGGGTGGCGAGTTCGTGCAGAAGCTATGTTTCGAGACTTTGTCGTCGTTGGCGTCTCAGTTCAGGACGACGAACTGTTCGGCCAGACGGTCAACGGAATGATCGAACTGCGTCACACCGTTTTCCACCATGCCACACTTGCACGACGATCAATGCGACACAAATTTCGTGACGCTGACGGATCCAGTGATGGTCAAACAGTGCGACACCGTCTCGCAGATCCCGTGTATCGTCGGCAAAATATTGTTTTGAAGGAAGAGAGTGCTCGTCCGGCAACCTTCGGCGGAGCTCCACTGAACTTCGTGCATGTTGCTCCAGGCGGAGCAGGCGACGGCACGTTTGAAAATCCCTACGGAACGATTTCAACCGCGATGCTCGATCCGCTTGCAGGGTCAGGATTAATCTACACGCCATACGGAGGTACGTTTACAGAAAACGTAACGATGACAGCGGGTTCGACTCTGTTTTCCAACGGCCCGAGGCAGTTCGTCAACGCCGATTTCGGTTCTGTCCCATTGCCGTTCTCGGGGGCCAACAGTTCCCTGACGGCGTTGCCGTCAACGATTGTGGGCGACGTGACGCTGGCAAACAACACGGTCTTGAACGGGTTTGATGTCCGGGGGGGCATTTCCGGTACGAACGTAACGGACGTGTCGCTGATCAACAACCGAGTTGCATCGTCTCCAGGCGATGCGATTAGCCTGACATCATCGAGTGATGTGAGCATGAATAATTTGTTGATCACAAATCCAGTAGGGCGTGGGATCCTGCTGAATACATCGACAGCAAGCCTTTCTTCGGTGACGATTCAGAATTCTGGCAGCACGGCATTGGAGCTTGATACGTCCATTGGTGTCAGCATGGATAATCTGTTGATCACGAATCCGACAGGGCGCGGGATCCTGATGAATGATTCGGCAGCAAATCTTTCTGCGGTGACAATTCAGAATTCTGGCGACACGGCATTGGAGCTTGATACATCCATTGGTGTCAGCATCAACAATCTGTTGATCACGAATCCGGTCGGGCGCGGGATCCTGCTGAACGATTCGTCAGCAAACATGTCGTCGGTGACTATTCAGAATCCTGGCAATACCGCACTTGAGATCAATACGACTAACATCGGCGGGATTGTTGCGGCATCGGGCCTCAATATTACAAACACAGTGGGAAGCATCCGCGGCATCGATGCCAACGTAACAGGAGCTGGGAATCTGCTGCTTGGTATTTCCGCTCTCCCGGGTGCCGCACCAGCTATCAACACTATCAGTGTCCAGCAGGATGCCGTTAATGTCTCGACCAGCGCAGGGTCAACCGGTAACGCGGTCGTTCTGCTCAACACGCTGGCTGTTTCTTCGACTTCTGGTGCCGGAATCGTTGTTGACGGCAGTGCCGGAGCCGGGACGACGTGGGTGAGCGGATTCGCAGCCAACTCAGTCACGAAAGCAGCAACCGGCGGCGCATCGTTTAACACTGTGACATTTGACTCCAACCCTCTGACGCCTGCTATTGAGCCGGTTTCCGCTGGCATACTTTCCGTTGGTGCAGTGCCAGATGATGTGAAAGGGCCGGGTCTCTCGATTCGGAACTCCACGGGTGACCTGAATCTTGGTGTGGCGAGGATCTTCAACAATAATGGTCCCGGTCTGTTTGTAGCGAACTCTCCGAACCTAACTGTCAGCAGCACACTGGGAAGCACGATGGAAACCCAGACGGGCGCTGTACTCGACCTCAGCAA
>CANHVD010000207.1 GCA_947463775.1 Planctomycetaceae bacterium
CCGAACTCCGGGAATAAAGGGAGGCACTCATATGTGTTCCGCATCTTTTCTGTTGTTCTCGGTATTCGCAAGCCAATCAATGTTAAGTTTCGAAACGCACTGCCAACCAACTCGTCTTTGCCAGCCTGCTTTGTCGTGGCCGCTCCCTCGCCCTTAGCGTTGTTGTTCTACGGCCCTTGCTGTAACCGGTCTGCTAGGAGATACCCGTCACGAAGGGCCGCTGATCTAGTCGCCGTTCAGGCGGTCAAGCGGCCTTTATCCCGCATACGATTGGGAAACTGATCAACAATGCTGACTCAAGTTTGCACTACCGACTGAATCAACGTTCCACGACCGCACGTCCCCAGTCACCACTGCAGGCGACCAATGACAAATCCTTGAGATAGTTTGCATCCATGGCCGCAAGTGAACAAGATGCACAGGGATGCACCGTTTCCCGAGAAATAACCTCGCGATAATTGTTCCTCAAGGGTACTTGGCGACGTGCGGACTTCGAAAACCTCCCGTAGACTTCCGAAAATCATATGCGTGCAGACGATCTGTGTTGATGGTCTGTTCTGTAAACTCCGGTGAACGGACATTGCAGAACTCGACCGGCACATGAGTTCGTTTGCACATACAATTAAAGACAAGAGGACTCGTGCTTCGTTGATCGAAAGACTCGATCGGTGAACTCCGCGTCTGATGATGATGAATTACCGATGGACACGCCTCAGTTCAAAGCGCCCGTTGTGGCCAAGCCTGTTGAAAACCTGGAAGTCAAGGACGCTCAGGTTATCTTCACCAACGTCTGGAACACGTTGGAAGAAGAGTTTGGACATGAGAATCTTCGCTTCTCCAAAGAACTGATTCTTCTGGGAGGGGCCCCGGGATCCGGGAAAGGCACCAACACCGAATTCATTATGAAGGCCCGCGATTTAACCTGCGAGCCGATCATTGTCAGTTCTTTGCTGACCACGCCGCAGGCTGAACGCATTAAGCAGGCGGGCGGGATGGTCGGCGACCGCGAAGTCGTAGAACTGGTATTTCGCAAACTCCTGGAACCCGAGTACCGTGACGGCTGTGTGCTCGACGGGTTTCCTCGAACTCGTGTCCAGGTGGAATGCCTGAACATGCTGGTTATGAAAATGAACCAGCTCTATCTGGAGTACCGAGAAACGCCGCTGGCGATCAATTTCCGGAAACCCACGATTCACGCAATGGTCTTGTTCGTCGATGAGACCACCAGCATCGAACGTCAGCTGAGTCGCGGGCGTGAAGTTCTGGAGTGGAACAAGAAAGCTCTGGCCGAAGGAAAGCCACTGAAGGAAGTCCGAGTCACTGACTTCGACCCGGAAGCCGCCAAACGTCGCTATCGAGTTTTCAAAGATGAAACGTGGGAAGCTCTGCAGTCTCTGAAGGAGATTTATCACTATCACTTCGTAAATGCTCAGGGATCCGTCGAGAGTGTCGAACGGAATATCCGTGAAGAGCTGGACTACCAGTCATCACTGGAACTGGATCCGGAAACTTACGACGCCGTTCGCCAATTGCCCATCGCCAGCGACTTGATTACTCACGCGCGGCAGGAACTGGTGCGACGCATGGACAGCTATCAGCTGGAACAACGAACGCTGTTCCATAAAGTGATCAAGCTGATTGAGGATCGATTTATTCCGATCGTCATTCGCCATGCAATTCCTGGGCTGGCGATTGTGAACTCAGAGGACCCCGTGTTCGATGATCCGACGGCTCTGGCTATGGTGATCGATATCTTCGCAGAACGTGGTTATCGAGCGATCGTGAATGTGAACCGTGCAGAGATTCCGGAGAGCGTCAATCTGCAGACCGGTCGCATCACGTGTTCAACAAAGCGCATTTACCGTTTTCAGATTCGCTTTCAGGGCTCGGAGATTCGCCGCGGCGGGCGATAAGGCAATAGCACACAAATCGAAAAGTAGCAGACATTGTCCAAATCCCGTTACCTTGCGAAAGGATCGTGAGTGCGGACGGTGCTCGATTGCGCCTTTGACTTTGACGGACCTTGACTCCCATTGGGGGTTGGGCCGGTATCTTCGGTGATCGTCAGTGAACGCTTAATAATCCCCGACACAGCAACGGAGATCTTAAGGATGCAGACTGCGAGCAACTCTGTGAAAACGATTCCTCTGCAATGGGCGATGAAGCGGCCATGCATGCTGTCCATGGTCATCATCCTGATGGTCGCCGCAGGGACAACATCCGCTCAGACGGTGATATCAGACGAACGCCCCGCGCTGCCTCGTAGTCAGCCCGTTGAGCCCGAGAACACTTCCGCGACCTTCGCGCTGAAGGACGGATTCACCATGCAACTGGTCGCTGCGGAACCGCTGGTGACCGATCCCGTTGCGGGAGCATTCGATGAAGATGGACGACTCTATGTTGTCGAAATGAACGACTACCCTTACACCGACAAATCCACTGACAAGCCAAACGTGGAACGAACCGGTGACCTGCCGATCGGTAAAGTGCGACTTCTTGAAGACACAGACAACGACGGCGTATTCGACAAAAGCCAGATCTTTGCTCGTGACTTTTCGTGGCCCACCGGCATCGCTGTTTATCGAGGTGGCATCTTTGTCGCAGCCACTCCTGACGTGTGGTATCTGAAAGACGAAGACGGCGACGGTCAGGCCGATACTCGAACGAAGATCTTCTCCGGCTTTCGCAAACTTAACGTTCAGGCGGTCGCCAACAATCTGATCTGGGGACTCGATCACAGGATTTACGGCGCTGGTGGCACAAACGGCGGCAAGATCATCAACGGTATCAATGAGTCGGTGCCTGCTGTCACAATCTCACGCAACGACTTCTGTTTCGATCCAACGAATCCTGCCTTTGAACTACTCTCGGGAGGTGCGCGCTTCGGCAACACGTTCGATGACTGGGGCAATCGTTTCATCTGCAATATTCGCAATCCGATTCAGCACATTGTGTTGCCTCAGCAGGCCGTGGTTCGCAACCCGGCCTTGAACGTCGGTAGCCCAATGAATGATGTGGCTGTTGCCGGCGACCAGATTCCGGTCTTCCGCAGCAGCCCGCCTGAACCGTGGCGAGTCGTCAATGCCGCACGACTGTCGAATCAGGGCGATCCTCGCATGCCGCGCAGTGAAAAGAATGCGCAGGGGTTTATGACATCGGCATGCGGAGTCACGATTTATCGAGGCGATGCGTATCCGGCAGAATTTCGTCAGCAGGTGTTTCTGGCGGAGGTTGCTGGCAACCTGATTCATCGCCAGCATATGAAAGCTACCGGAGCCACGTTTACCTCACAGCGAATGGACGACAAGTCCGAGTTTATGACTTCGACGGACAATTGGTTTCGCCCGGTCAACTTTCTGCATGCACCGGATGGAACGCTTTATGTGCTGGATATGTACCGGGAGACGATTGAGCATCCGTGGTCGATGCCCGACGATCTTAAAGCGTTGCTGGATCTGGAGAATGGGCGAGATCGGGGCCGTATCTATCGCCTGACGCCTCCGTCCTTTAAACGACGCGTTAGTGTTAAACTTTCCTCGGCGACAACCACAGAGCTTGTGGCCCTCTTGCAGCATCCCAACGCGTGGCACCGTGAGACGGCTCATCGACTCTTGTTCGAAAGGCAGGACAAGTCTGCGTTGCCCTTGCTGCAGGCGATGTTAAGTGAGACCACGACTCCGCTGGGGAAGGTTCATGCCTTGTGGACTCTGGAAGGGATGTCACAACCGGATGAGCCTCTGCTCATGTCGGCTCTTCGCGATACCGCAGCCGAAGTTCGCGAACAGGCTGTTATTCTGTCAACTCGCAACCGCACAGGAGATGTAGATAACGAGGCCGCGACGTACTCAAGCGTTGTCCATGCAGAGTTGCTGCGTTTGGCAACTGACGAATCTCCTCGAGTTCGCTTTCAGGTCGCTTTGGCTCTGGCTGATCATTCCGATGCGGCCAGCGTGGAGGCTCTGATGGCGATCGCTCGACGAGATGCCGCAGATCCGTGGATCGTGATTGCGGCATTAAGTTCTTCGCGTGAATTAGCTGCTCGTCTGCTGGAACAGTTGCTGCAGGAGCCCAATTTTCTGGCAGACGCTCAGAACCTCCCGTTGCTGAAACAATTGGCCACGGTCACAGGAGTGCAGAAGAATTCAGAGCAGATGACTGGCATTGGTGATCGATTGCAAAAGCTGCCCGCTGAGCTTCGTTCATCGCCAGTGATGGAAGAACTTCTGCTGGCATTGGAAGAAGGGCTGCGTCGCGGCGGCAGTCGCCTGTCCACAGTGTGGTCACAGACTCCGGCCGGATCACTGTTAAACGAGCGTATCAATCTGGCCGCCATCTGCCTGAACGATTCGGCGAAGACTGTGCCCGAACGTTTGATGGCGCTCAGAGTACTCTCGTTCGCAGACGCCGCTATCGTAAAGGAAGCGACCGCAAGCCTGTTGACGACTCAGCAACCCGCGGAGATTCAGGCGGCGGTTGTCAAAGCAATTTCTTCCTATCAGGATGACTCCACAGTCCCCACTTTGTTGGCTGCATTCCCGAGTTCTACTCCGGCAGTTCAGTACGAGATCATTGAAGCGCTGGCCGGACATAATCAGCGTCTGCCAGTCCTGTTCGATGCTATTGCGGACGGCCGTATCTCCGCGGCTCAAATGACTCCCATTCGTCGCACGTTGCTACTGAATCATGCCGACGAGAAACTCCGTGAGCGAGCAAAGACCTTGCTGGCTCTGGACCGTCAGACACCTCGTCAGGAAATCATCGCAGCGAATGCTGACGCCGCAACGCTGCCTGGCGACATGCTCAAAGGCAAGCTGCTTTTCGTGCGCGACTGTTCCGGCTGTCATCGGATTGGCGAGACGGGAATTGAAGTTGGGCCGAGCCTGATCACGGTGCGGCATCGGACCGCGTCTGAGTTGCTGACGCAGATTCTCGACCCCAATCGCGAGGTTGGGCCCAACTATATGCAGTTTGCTGTGGCGTTAAATGATGGACAGGTTCTGGCTGGCATGATTGCCGAAGAGTCTCCAGTCAGCCTGACGTTGAAACAGGCCGAGAACAAACAGCAGATCATTCAGCGAGAACAGATCGCCGAGATCAAAGCCACGGGCTTAAGTTTGATGCCGGAAGGCTTTGAAAAGAAGTTATCACCGCAGGACTTCGCGGACCTCATCGCCTTCTTACGTGGCGGCTAGTAGTCTGTTGATTAAGGCGCGTACTCCGCGTTTGAGTTTACCGAGGAGACGCATTCGGAGGCGGAACAAAGGCGCCGACGATGCCTTTGGATTGCCGTGAGACAATCAAATCAACATGCCACTTAGAGCTTTGGCTGGAAGAGAAATTCGTAGAGCGACGAGGAACATGCTTGCACCAAATCCGGTAGCCGCCGTCTCTAAGGTGGACAAATACTCGCTGTATCAGATTACCGTCCCCGAGATATTTTCTGACGAATTCGGCGACCAACAAAGAAAACTGCACCCATTCTTCACGCAGGATCGAACGCGAAACCCCCTCTTTTCCCCGTGTTTCTCCGTGATTCTACTGCGTCGCCACACGTTAAATTCCGGTCGAAATGCGAATACGCCGTTGTCAACCGCAAAATCGGGCGTCTCGGACCAGGACTGCTCAGAGTCAAATGTTTGTCCATTCAATGCTTGACTCCTGCCGCAGGAAAAATAGGCTGCACTCATATACCGACCGTTCGAAGTGCCCGGAATCCTCTTCCGAACCTGCACTTCGGACTCAACTAACCATTGATATGACACGACGTCATTCAACAACCTGCCTCAAGGAGTAACCTGCATGTCGATTGCTCGGTTGTTCGCTCCCATGCTGAAACTCTTCGCTGCTGCGATGCTTGTGGGTTCATCCGCAAGTGCCGAAGTTGTGAAGCTGGAGCTTAGTCCCGTTGGTGAAGGTGATTTGATTACCATTCGCAGTCGGGATGCTCGACAGC
This sequence comes from Planctomycetaceae bacterium, assembly GCA_947463775.1. GTDB lineage: Bacteria > Planctomycetota > Planctomycetia > Planctomycetales > Planctomycetaceae > SXXK01. The sequence continues at coordinate 5,954 of CANHVD010000207.1, forward strand.
AATTAATCGCCACGGCCGTGCATGCGGATGGCAGTATGACTGATGTGACGCGCGACGTCACATGGACCATTTCTGATCCGAAGGTGTTGGCGATCGACTCCACCGGGATGGCAGTCCCAACGGCCGATGGTGACATCACCGTGACAGCGGCTCTCGCTGATAAGTCGGTCGTGGCCAAGGTGGCAGTGAGCGGATTTGCTCATCCATTGCCAATCAACTTCCGCAATCAGATTGTGCCGATCTTTACCAAGCTTGGTTGCAACGGCGGCGGTTGCCACGGCAAGTCGGGCGGACAAAATGGGTTCAAGCTGTCTCTGCTGGGATTCGTTGCTGAAGACGACTATGAATTCCTCCGCAAAGAATCTCGCGGACGCAGAATTTTCCCCGCCATTCCCGGCGAGAGCCTTCTGATCAAGAAAGCGATCGGCCGCAGTCCTCACGGCGGCGGGAAGCGAATGGATCAGGGCAGCTACGAATACAATCTGATGGTTCAGTGGATTGAACAGGGGATGCCTTATGGAGCCGACAGCGACCCTTATGTGGTCGGCATCAAATGCATTCCTGAAACACGTGTCATGCAGCGGAAGTCTCAGCAGCAGATTTCCGTGATCGCTTCTTACAGTGATGGAACGACTGAAGACGTGACTCGCATGGCTTTGTTTGAGCCTAATGAGCCAGAGATGGCTGAATCTTCGACGAAGGGGCTTGTCACAACTCTGGATCTCAGCGGTGAAGTTGCGATTATGGCTCGCTATCAGGGCCAGGTTGCAACATTCCGAGCAACAGTTCCACTGGGAGCTGACACGTCAAATATGCCGGAGCCAGTTAATCTGGTCGACGCCGCTGTATTTGGAAAGCTGAAACAACTCGGGATTCCGGCATCAGACATTTGCGATGATGCAACTTTTCTGCGACGCGTGTCTCTGGATATCTCCGGAACACTGCCTTCAGAAGAAGAAGTTCGTTTGTTCCTTGCGGATGCTTCTCCGGATAAGCGAGATCGTTTAATCGATCGACTGCTGGATGGAACGGCCTACGCGGATCATTTCGCGAACAAGTGGAACTTTGTACTTCGCAACAAGAAGGAAGGGGCCGACGATGCTCCAGGCACTATGTTGTTCCACCAATGGTTGTGGAATCGCATGTACGACAACACGCCATACGATCAGTTTGTCCGTGAAATCGTGACAGCGTCCGGGGATCCTCAGATGAATCCTGCGGTGGTCTGGTATCGCGATGTGGACAGCACCGAAGAACAGGTTGAAGACACCGCTCAGCTGTTTCTGGGCCTGCGAATCCAGTGTGCTCGCTGCCACCATCATCCGTTCGAGAAATGGAGCCAGGACGACTACTACGGCATGGCTGCGTTTTACGGTCGTGTCGGCAAAAAGGCGATTCCAAACGTTGCCGGAACAATGCGTGATAAGCGTGTGTTCCACAATGAAGGTGTGGCCACTGCCAGCAATCCTCGCACAGGCAAAGCGTTGAAGCCTGCCGGGTTGGGGACACCGCCTTACGAGATTGCTGCTGAAAGCGATCCGCGAGTGAAACTTGCTGACTGGATGTCTGACCCAAAGAATCCGTTCTTTGCGAAGTCATTGGTGAATCGTTACTGGAAGCATTTCTTCAGCCGCGGCATTGTTGAGCCTGAAGACGACATGCGGGAAACCAACCCTCCTGCGAATCCGGAACTCTTGAATGCTCTGTCAGATCATTTCATTAAGTCCGGTTTCGATATGAAGGAACTGATTCGCACGATTTGTCGTTCGCGAACCTATCAGCTCAGTGCCCTGCCAAACGAGCACAATGCCAGCGACAAGCAGAACTTCTCCCGCTATTACCCTCGCCGATTAAGTGCTGAAGTTCTGTACGATGCATTCCACGTCGTGACAGAAACTTCAGAGAACTTCGGTGGAATGCCAGCCGGAACGAAGGCAATGCAGTTGGTGGATTCTTCGAGTGCGACTTACTTCCTGCAGGTATTTGGTCAGCCCAAGGGTGACACTGCCTGTGAATGTGAACGCAGCATGGATGCAAATCTTGCTCAGAGCCTGCACTTGCTGAATGGTCGTGAGATTCAGGACAAGATTGCTCGCGACGGTGCTCGCACCGCCAAACTGGCTGCCGATACCGCGCGGCCGGATGAAGAGCGAGTGAAAGAGTTGTATCGCTGGGTCTTTGCTCGCGAACCTAATGCAGAGGAACTTGAAGTAGCCATCGCCTACATCAAGAAGCATTCTGACAATGTTCGCCGAGGCTATGAAGATGTGGTCTGGGCTTTGATTAACACCAAAGAGTTCCAGTTCAATCATTGATCTGAATTCAGGGCGAGACTTCAGGTCTCGCCCTGTTGATTTCCCACCTGATTTTTCCTTCCTTCACTCCTGATCCCCGCGACAACGTGGCTGACATGGAACTCCTGTAACGGGAGCTCTGACGTCATGGTCTGCCGGATCTGGTTTCTCTGTTTTAAAGCTTCCCCAGGGTCTGCACTATGACTGGGATTCGATTCCTGCTGGCTTCGGCCATCTTATTTCTCGGGGCATCCACGGCGACCGCACAGTTGCCGCAGACGCGAATCACTTCGGTATTCCCCCCCGGCGGGCAACAAGGCGTTGCTGTCGACGTTGCTGTCGGCGGTGGCACCGACCTTGATGAACTGGATCAAATGGTCTTCAGTCATCCGGGGATTGTCGCCGTGCAAAAGAAGGATGCGAACGGAAACCCCGTGGCGAACACCTTCACAGTAACGGTCGCCGCAGACGTCGCGCCAGGGTTATACGATGTGCGTGTGAAAGGGCTCTTTGGAATCAGCAACCCCAGAGTTTTTCGAGTCGACAGCGTTCCGGAGATTGCCGAAATTGAGCCCAATAACCTAGTGGCTCAGGCGACACCGGTGACGTTTGGTTCCATCGTCAATGCTCGCGCAAATGGCGGCACAGATGTTGACTTCTTCAAGGTTGCAGTCGCAGCCGGTCAGACTCTGGTC
>CANHVD010000208.1 GCA_947463775.1 Planctomycetaceae bacterium
GACGTTGTCGCCAAAGTATCCCGGATGTCCCTTCATTGGGTGAGAGCTGTCGCGAGTATTCAGATGCTCCAGAACCAGCGTAATGTTTTTTGATTCCGCATACTCAATCACCTGCTTCCAGCAGTCGATGCAGTTCTGCTCAGCCGTTTTGTTATCCATGCCATCGACACGCATTCCCGTGACAGTGATCACGCTGGGACTTTCAAACTCGGCGGCAATGTCGATGGATTTTTTTAGCTTCTCAATGCACTCCTGATGATTGGCCGGGTCGACCGGTCCTTTGGCAAATCCATGACTGCTGACGAGTGCGATCTTCAGGCCTTTCGCCCTGGCTTCAGGGTAAAACTTCGGATCAACTCCTTCGATGGCCTCGACTCCAACGTCGACGCAATGCTGGATCAATTCCGGCACCGGCATTGGGTTGAAGCACCAGCCCATGACGGACTGATGAATTCTCTTCCTGGTGATTCGAAAGTCCGCCGGAACCTCGGGCAAAGATGAGCCGGCCGCTTGTGAGGGGCGGACTGCGAAGCTCGGTGTTCCTAACAGCAACGTGACCGATGCGGCTGTTGCCGAAGCCAATACGTTGCGGCGTGTCCATTTTTCCGGGGCAAATTCTGACACATCTGACATAGGTCACGAATTCCATCTGTTGAGGATGCAGGACTGTTGATTGAAGCGGGCGAGCCATCAGTGGCGGAAGCATGCAGGCTTCGGACCGTCATGTCAATTCGATGGCTGTTCTGGCGACTCTGCACGAACTTCTGATGCGATTCTGTTCGACAGTCGTTGAATCACAGTCTGGCTTACTTCATACGGCTGATTGGTCAGAATCACGCACCAGATTTGCGCCTTCGGATCCATCCACATCAGGGTTCCGGTCGCACCCCAGTGACCGTAGGCTTCAGACGAAACAAAGTCGCTGAAGCAAGTCGCATGATCAGGCCAGTTAAATCTCCATCCCAGTCCCCATGGACGATGGAGACGATCTGACTCCACCAGTCCCGACATGTGACAAGTCTGATTCTGCGTCGAACTGGAAATTACCAGTGGATGAAACAGCGTCTGATGATCGTGCGACGTCCCCTGATTCAGCATGCAAACGGCCAGACGCCCCAGATCATTTGAAGTGGAAGTCATCCCTCCCCACGGCGCGCCGAGACATCTCCAGTAGCGACTATTCCAGTTCCATTCCGTTGCCTGCTGCTGCCAGATTGGTAATTCACATGGAACGAGCGTGGGCTGGAGTTCTTCGAATTTTCCGGAAGGAATTCCAAGCCACGAATCCTGCATTTGAAGCGGGTTGAACAGGTCTCGTTGCAGTAGTTCAGGGAGCGGCGTTTGCGTGATTTTTTCGATCACATCGGCCAGTACGGCGAATCCCATGCTCGAGTAACGACAGCTGGTTCCTGCTGGAAACTCGGGAGTCACTTGAGCGGTTTCGCTCACAAATTCCGCCAATGAAGCGTGTCTGGCGCGGAGTTCATTGTTGTTCAACAGCATGTCCGGCAGACCGCTGGTGTGAGTCAACAGATGCCGGAACGTGATGGCTCTCAGCGGCCCCCGGTTAAAACCGTCGACAAACTCTCTGACTGGTTCATTCAGGGAAAGTCGCCCGGCTGATGCGAGTTGCACCGCGAGCATCCCAACAATGGGTTTGGTAATCGATGCGATCAGATAGCGGCGGCCGGAATCAATCTGAGTTCCCGCAGCCCCAATTTCGATCGCGGAATACTCCATATGAAGGGATCGCCCGGCTGCGGTTCCGGCCGAGATATCCGCGAATTGGACAGAACTTCCAGCCAAAATGGTCGTCAAATCACGGGTAAGTCTGCTTTCGATCGAATCGGGCTGGCCGTTCAAAATGCGACACTCCTTCGGGTGGCTGTGCGATTGTGCGACAGCCGATTGAACGCTCGGCGAGCGGGATGAGGAATTCTTCGGATTCTAATGATTTTTTGCAGATTGGCACACAGGATGCGGAACGGAAACGCGTTTATATCCCAGGCTGGTGTTTCCTGAACTCAGATTCGATTCTCCGTCGGTTCTGGGAAGTGTTGCGAGTGGCTGGATGGATATCTGCGGCAAGATCTGGCGTTCCGCTTATTGACGCTGGGGATTAAACCGTTGATACTTGTGACACAGGATGGTTTTGACACGGATCGTGGAGTGGTTTGGCTGTGGCTTTTGCCTCCGCTGGCTACTAAAGAAGCGGGTTTCTCCCGTACCGGGTACGTTTCGATATGCCTCGACAGTTTTTTCTTCATGGGCTACTCCGCCGTTTCGCCTTGGGCGCCGCGTTCGCCTTCGCACCGTCGGGATTTGCCGACGAAGTGCCTCGACTGGGGGCTATCGCTAATCACGACCACGCTCCGGTACGTGTGCAGTCGAAACCTGTCATAGAGCGGTTGCCGGTGAAGGTTGTGGAACCTGTGGATCTCGTTGTGTCCGGGAAGTCGCGAATCTTCGTGGCTGATCGAAAAGCAGAATGTGTGTTTCGACTTGATGAGCATGGCTCGGTAAGTCTTGCGATCGAGCATTTGTCGGGGATTCAGCGAATTCAGGTCGATGCCGATGGTTCTCTTTACGTTCTGACATCCAGTGGCGGGGAGTCGTCGTTGCATCAGATTACCGAGTCTGGGCAGCATGCAATCCTGCAGACTTTTTCGTTCCCAGCGTCAGGCTTTGTTCGTGACGAATTGGGGCGGTTTGTATTTTCGGTCAAGCAATCGGGACGACTCGTGTCGTTTGATGCCGAAGGTCAGATCACCGATCTCGCCCAACTGAATCAGTCCGTGCAGGATTTGATTTTTAACGCCGGTGGTCAGCTTGAAGCCCTGCTGCCATCAGGGCACATTGTGCGAATCGACGAAGAAGGTGAAGTGTCGCACTCCGGTTTTGCGGAAGTCGGTTCCACTCGCCTGGCTTCGCTTAGTGACGGTAGCTTGTTGACTCTTGTGGAATCCGCAAGTGGTCGCTCGCAAGTTCTGAAGATCTCGCGTGAGGCTGATCGCCCGACGCAATTCGATGTCGCAGCCACTGTTCCTGTTGGTACCAGGGCTGTCGGTTTTGATTCGCTCGGAAATCTGTGTCTTGCGAATCCGGATCTTCGTGCCGTCACGAAGGTCACCAGCCATTTCGAAATCGCCTGTCCGCACTGTGGTAAGCCGACTCGAATGATCTTCAGTTCCGAACCTCAGCCTGACGCTGCTGATTCTGTTCGAAGCTTCTAGTGAACCGTTGCAAATGTTCTGGTAGGTGTAGGCCGGACCGAGCGGAGCGAGTTCCGGTTTGTTGATAGCTCACTTAGTTGCCGGAACTCGCTGGAGTTCGGTCCGGCCTACGATACTGGCCCGTCGCAGGTTTGTCGGACAAGAATGTCCAACCTACGTTCTTTGGGCTCACATCTCGACAGGCAGTGCCGGCTAATTGAGCCCTCCCGTTCCCCGCAAGGGTCAGGCCTCGCTCAAGCCTCGAGCAGGAACAAAGTTCCTGAGATACGTGTGGCTTTGAGTCAACGATGCGGTTCGATCGTTCAGTGATCCCTCGTAGGCTCGATCTTCGACCTCTACACAAACGGGGCCCTTGTACAGAGTATCCGTGAGCACTGAGAAGAATTTTCCCCAGTTCACATCGCCCATGCCGGGCAATTTTGGTGTGTGATACTTATTGGGATGAGCCATAATCCCGACCTGGTTCAGCCGATTCTGATCGAGCCTGACGTCTTTCGCATGGATATGGAAGAGCTTATCTTTAAAGTCCTGCATCGGGCGCAGATAGTCCATGTGCTGCCAGATCATATGCGATGGATCGTAGTTCAATCCAAAGTTGTCTGACGGAATGTCGCTGAACATCCGCGTCCAGATCTCAGGAGTTGTGGCCAGGTTCTTTCCTCCCGGCCATTCGTCCGCGGTGAACAGCATTGGGCAGTTCTCAATTCCGACGCGAACGCCACGGTCTTCGGCCAACTGGATGATGGGCTTCCAGGTGCTCAGAAATCGTGGCCAGTTATCATCTACTGACTTCGTCCAGTCGCGGCCAACGAAACTATTGACGCGTTCAATACCCAGGCGATACGCCGCATCGATCACAACGTGAAGATGCGCGACTGCCGTGTCAGCTTCTGCCTGATTCGGACTCAGGGGATTGGGATAGTAGCCCAGTCCGCTGATTTGCACTCCGGTCTCTTCCACGCAGTGCCGAATCTCATGGACCAGATGCTCAGACAGATTCGACACATCAATATGAGTCACCCCCGCATATCGCCGCTCAGCTTTTCCCGTCGGCCAGCAGCAGACTTCTACACAGTCAAACCCAATGCGTTTCGCCGTCTCAAAGACTTCACGAAAGGAAAGATCAGGAAGAATGGCGCTGACGAAACCAAGCTGCATTGTCGTATTCCTATGGGCACGAGAAACAAGAAAATGATTCGTGAGTTCATTTAGACGAGGGGTTTTTTCTATCACGATGTCGCGCTGGCGCAGCGGCCCAACTGTTTACTTCTGTTCTGCGGTGGCAGTCGTTGGTACTGGAGGTTCACCGGAATCCTGTGGGTACAGGATTAGTCGATCGTGGCAAAGCAGAATCAGATCAAATCGACCGTCAGATGTGACATCGGCGACGATACCTTCACGCGGTTCAGTCCCGCGATCCTTATCGGAACTTACGAGACGCTTCTCTTCGAAGACTCGAAAATGCGTTGCTTCACGAATTCCCTTTGTTGAATCAAAGTTCAGGATCTCAACGCCATCAATACTGGTGTCGATGACGCTCAGGTCGACCTTGCCGTCACCGTTGATATCGCCTGCGATCACATCGGCCGGATAGGAGTCATCTCTGTCTGATTCGAAGGAGGCAATCTCCTTCAACTCCGAGTCAGACCTTCCCGTATACAGCACCGAAAAATGCTGAGCCCCAACCAGCAGCAGATCTTCCAGCTTGTCACCATTCAGATCGGCGACGATGCTTGAGGTGAACTGCAGTCCTCCGAGTTCAACCTCCTTCCATGGACGATACACTCCATCCTGTTTCCGCAGGACTCGCAGTTTTCGAACGCCAGTGTCGACCAGTACGATTTCGTCACCTTCTGTGCCGTCCAGATTCAGCAGAGCCACACCTTCGAGACTGGCTGAGGTTTCGCCCGCGTTGAACTGATCTTCCACCTTCCAGCCGTTGGCACCAAATGACATCGCTCTGGCGAAGGAGTCTCGAGCCACCAGGAGTCGGTCTTTGCTGACGAATGTTCTTCCGGCTGCAGACACACCAAGGTCCAGTTGGCTTGTCTGTTTCGCAACTTCCAGAGTGCCATCTTCCAGCTGTAGCAAAACCTGGACACCATTCTTTGACGTGCCACTGGGGACAGAAAGAACGTCCGGTCGACCATCCTGATTCACGTCCATTTTCACCATGCGAACACCCCTCGCTCCAACGGCTCCGGTGAGTTCAATCTTCTTGTCACTCTCAACGCGAACCCATTCGCCGGACTCCGCTCGAATCAGACGCTGGAATTCAAGCTTCATCGAGTTGCCAGTTCCCACAGTGAGAGCCAGTACGATCTGCGGCTTCCCGTTGTTTTCGATAATCGTTACGGCAGCCAACTCTGCTCCATCGGGCTTCTTAAAGATGCTTTCCGGAAATGTGATTCGACCTTCGGCGAAACGGCTAAGCGCGACAACACCTTCTTTGCTGCTGAGCAATACGATGTCCTGTTTTGAGTCTGCATCGATGTCGGCCACCGCGAGATCCGTTACACCCAGAAGTCCCGGAAAGACCTCAGCCATTCCGAGGCCATCAATCCCATTCTGTCGATAGAGCAGAACCTGAGCCTGCTCCGGGTCAGACACAATCACATCGCTCAGTGAGTCGCCATCGATATCGGCCGCTGCAATCGCACGTTCTCGCGTTGCTCCGGCAGCGCCGATTCCGTACTGAAGAAGGCGAGACGGAAGGCTCTCCGGACTGGCCTCGGACGGCTGCATCGCTGACACAACAATCCGGCCTGTCCGCGACTCGACAGTAACGACTTCATGTCCTGGCTGTTGATCTACATTAGCAAGAGTTACGCTTCTTGGTTGTTGCAGTCCGAAACAGATCTCCGGTCCCGGGCGTCCATCATTGGTCTGCAGACGAGCGCACAGGCCACGTGTTGTTCCCTCGTTTGCCAGGTAACAGAGATCGTTCTTCCCATCGCCGTTCAGATCCGCAATCTGAATCATCGAGAGTTGCGCGGAGGTATTGATCAGCGGTTTGGGAGTCTCCATTTCTCCTTTGTCGTTCTGATAGATGACGTAAGTGACTTCTTTGCCAAGCACGACAAGATCGTCACGTTTGTCTGAATTAATGTCGCCCGCAGAAAGCATCCAGGCGACCGGCTCCAGACCCGGCAAGCGAGTGACCCATTTGTTGTTCCATTCCTTCTGACCGGGGTCTGGCTGATATCGGATCGAAAGCTGGTCCGGTGTTCCAATGCAGGCTACGTCGAGACGACCATCGCTGTTAAAGTCTCCCGTAGCAATCCCCGCCAGTGCTTTGTCGACAGGAATCGTCCGTTCGTCGAATCTCCAGTCCGAGGCCAGATCATTGACCTTGGCGCCCTGCCGAGATTTTTTCTGGTCATCAACGCTGCGTTGCGCCATCAGCCTGAGGCAACTTTCTCGGTTGTCGACGAGCATCACATCTGTCAGGCCGTCGCCGGTAAAATCTCCCGCCTGAAGATTGAATCCTCGGCCGTCGACCTTAAACAATTCAACGCCCGAGAATCCATAAAACTGGGCCAGGGTGTTGACGGTTTTTTCGTCGTCCCCGAAAGCGGAGGAAGTCGTAATACACGATTCGAGAAATACGAAGCAGGCAAACAAGGGCAGAAAGGCACGAAATGTGGCTGTCCACGAGGCAAAAGACAACATTGAATGGGCTCCGAAATCGGATCGCATGCAGGGCAAGATCAGGGATGCAGGATAAACCGGCATTCTCAGGGGCTTGCGTCAGACATTCAAGCGCAGGGCTGCCTTCCGACTGCGCAAACGAGCATCGAAATTCAGAATTCCTGCCGTGAAGGAGTTGAGGGTTGCCGAAGTTCGCCTCCGGTCGAGCCGCCCCCATTAATTCCTTGGCTCAATTCGCGATGCCACGGCAGACTTCAATATCACTGTTGATCTGCGAGATCAGTTCATTGACCGAACCAAATGATTGCAATGCTCTGACTTCCCTGAGCAGATCGATGGCCAGTTTCTGATCGTAGAGATCTCCTGTGAAGCCATCGATATGACATTCGACTTTTTCACGATGCTCGCCAAACGTCGGATTCGGGCCGACGCTCACGGCGACGGGATAACGATTCCCATTGATCTCTGTTGCCCCGGCATAAACGCCATGAGCTGGCAGCAAAGTTTGGATCTCTGCAAGATTTGCCGTCGGAAAACCAATCGTTCTGCCTCGCCCTGCACCGTGTCTCACGATGCCCGACAATCGGTAGGGATGGCCCAGTAACTCAACAGCCGCGGCCATTGCTCGAGCACAAATCAGTTCGCGGATACGACTGGAAGAAATCATACTGCCAGCTTCATCAAATGATTTGGCGATGTGGCATTGGATTCCCTGGCTGCGGCAGAGTTCCTGTAGACGGTCGACGTCTCCACGGCGATCTTTTCCAAAATGAAAGTTGGGGCCTTCAACGACTCCACGAGCCATAAACTTCCCAACAACGACATCACGAAAGAACTGCTCCGCAGTCATCTCCAGCAGACCACTTGTCACCGGCAGCACAATGACTTCATCAGCCCCGGCCTGACGCAACAAGCGTTTGCGATCTTCAATCGTTGTCAGAACCGGCGGAGTGAACTCCGGGCGCAGAACTGCGATTGGATGAGGGTCAAACGTAATCGCGACGGCTGGTCCGGAAATTTCACGTCCCAAAGACCGCAACTGTTGCAGCATCGACGCATGGCCGCGATGAACGCCGTCAAAGTTGCCGATCGCAATGCAGCCTTCGCATGCACTCTCCGGGACGTGAAAATCAAGAATGGCCATGGATCAAAGACTATTCCAATATCTCAGGCCGCAGAACGCATCGCTCATTGCGGTCCGAGGTTGTAAAAATCAGGGACGCCCTTTTCAGGGCGTCGTAGACAACGGTGCTTGACGAATCGGCGGCCTGAAAGGCCAGCCTACTTCATCTGCCCGAGCAACTCTGGCAGCTTTGCCGCCAACTTGGCGAAAAGTTCATTCCCCAGCTTGCTCTTCAGGAAGTCGACCAGCATCTTCAGGTACTGAGGAATCTTGTCGACGCTGACACCGGCTTTGGTGAGTGCTGCGGTGACATCTGCAATCCCTTTGGCTTTGTCTCCAAGCAAAGAACCGGCGAGCGACGTGAGTGATCCCATCAGCCCGCCTTCTTTGGCACTTCCCTCTGCGTCGGAAATCAGTCCCTGAACTCCCGGCAGCTTCTCGCTGATCTGAGCAAATAAGGCAGGATCGAGATGGCTCTGAATAAGTTTCAGAATATTGCCTGTCGCTGACTGGCCATCTGTAGTGCTTAGGCCAAGTTGCTTCGTGAGCAGTTGAATGAACTCATCCATTAGAGGGCTTTCGTTTCGTTAGTTCTGTTGCAAGATCCAGTCGGGGCTACTCCGAGACACCCATGATTTCTTTTGTTTCACGCTCAATGCTGTGAAGATACTGCGTCAGTTTTTCAAAAATGTCTGCAGCAAAGTCCTCCGCGCTTAGAACGGCCGTCATTTTATCGAGCATCGTTTTGTCTGTGACCTCCGTGGCATCTGCAATCTTGCTGGCATGCCGAAGCTCTGAAAGCTTCGGGAGAAATGCCTGACGCAAATGCTCACTGAGCTCTCTCGCAAGGTGCTCAGCTTTGTGAAATCGCTCAACCAGTGGAAAATTCTCAGGGTCTTCGTTCATCCGAAAGTCCTTCTGGAATGAAA
>CANHVD010000209.1 GCA_947463775.1 Planctomycetaceae bacterium
ATTCGAGTCATCGGGACCACAAACGAAGCCTGTGCCGGATACGCGGCCGATGGTTACGCTCGCATCAACGGCATCGGCGCCGTCTGTGTGACGTACTGTGTGGGCGGATTGAGTCTCTGCAATTCCGTGGCCGGCGCTTATGCGGAAAAAAGCCCGGTCATCGTGATCAGTGGTTCGCCGGGTATGAGCGAACGTCGCAGTGATCCCCTGCTGCATCATCGCGTCAAGGACTTTAATACTCAGCGCGAAGTCTTCGAAAAGATCACAGTTGCCTCCGCGTCGCTGGAAGATGAGCTGACAGCATTTCGAGAGATTGATCGATGTCTGGCAGCGTGCGTTCGCTTTAAACGCCCTGTGTTTCTGGAGCTGCCACGCGACAAAGTGCTGGCCGTTCCGAATCATGAACACCATCCGCTGACCGAGGTTCATTTAAGCGATCAGGACGCCTTGCGTGAAGCTCTGGAGGAAGCTCGCGAATCCATCAAGGCGGCCCGTCGACCCGTGATTATCGCGGGAATAGAACTGCATCGTTTCGCTTTGCAGAATCAGTTACTGAAGTTTGCGGAACATAACAACATCCCGATCTGTGCAACGCTGCTGGGCAAGTCCGTCGTCAGCGAACGTCATCCGCTTTATCTGGGTGTTTATGAGGGAGCGATGGGACGCGAAGAGGTTCGTCGTTATGTTGAAGACAGCGACTGCATCATTCTGCTGGGCGCGTTCATGAGTGATATCAATCTGGGCGGCTTTACAGCTCAGCTTGACCCGGGCAAGTGCATTTACGCGACCAGTGAGAAATTGCGGATTCGCTATCACCATTTTCACGAAGTTCAGTTTTCGGACTTCATGAATGCGATCAGTGACAAGAAGTTTGCAAGTCGGCGAGCAGCCCCGAAAGTCAGTCAGCCGGAGATCGCGGCCTGGAAACCCAATTCGGCGGCTCTGATCACGATGAAGCGATTGTTTCAGAAGATCAATTCTGTGCTGGATGAGAAACTGGTTGTTGTTTCAGACACCGGGGATTCTCTGTTCGCCGCTGCTGATCTTTCGATTACTCAGCACACTGAGTTTTTGAGCACTGCGTATTACACTTCGATGGGCTTTGCGATTCCGGCGAGCGTTGGAGTGCAGGTCGCCAATCGCCAACTTCGTCCGCTGGTGCTTGTCGGCGATGGTGCATTTCAGATGACCTGTATGGAGTTGTCCACGACGGTTCGCCAGAAGTTCAATCCGATCGTGATCGTATTGAACAACAAGGGATACTCCACTGAGCGTTTCATTCAGGAAGGCCCGTTTAACGATATCCTCAATTGGCAGTATCACAAGATGCCGGAATTGCTCGGCGCCGGCTGGGGCTTTGAAGTTCATACGGAAGGTGATCTGGAGAAAGCTTTCAAAGCCGCTTTCGCCAATCAGGATTCCTTCAGTCTTTTGAACGTCCACCTCGACAAACTCGACGTCAGCCCCGCTCTCAAACGCCTCGCAGCACGCCTGGCAACCCGCGTCTAAAAAAGATGACATTCTACTTGTCGCATAAAGTAGAGTGTCGCCTTTGTAGTCCAGTTCGCGACCACGATCCTTGAGCACTTGTTGATTGCCGGAATACGGGCAAAGTCTTAATCTCCCCCTATATCCACTGAACAATTGTTCGTTTCGTGTCATTCAACTCAACGGAATACTTCGGCATGAGCACATCAAATCAGAATCCGTTTGCGAACGATCCCTTCAATCCGTACGCAGCTCCGGAAACTTCTGGATTTGCAATTGAGAACTCGGCGAACGGGCCACCACTGGCGACTCTTGGCCAGCGGTTCGGTGGAGCTTTTATCGACGGGTTGTTGATGCTGCCACTCATCGCTGTTGTGGTTTATGTGTCTTTCAATTCAGTAGTTATCGCTCCCGGAGGTACTGAACCGGAAGTACCATTGTTGGTCACGCTGATGACCGTCCCCATATCTATTGCCTGGTTCCTGATTCTGCACGGCTACTTACTGGCAACGAAGGGGCAGACGATTGGCAAAATGGCTGTGGGCACTCAGATCGTGGACGCTCAGACAGGGGAGCTTGTTCCACTGCTGCCGCTGTTTCTAAAACGAAATGTTTCAATGCAGGCAATAGCAATGATCCCGTATGTTGGGAACGTCATTGCGTTGATTGATGTGTTGATGATTTTCCGAACAAGTCGCAAATGCCTGCATGATGATATCGCAGGAACAAAAGTCATCGTTTATCAGCCACGCTGATCTGTGCTGGAAGGAAAACAAGGAGACATTCTTCATTAAGAATTAAGTCGAATGTCCCCTTTTCATCAGGTCGAAACTCTGAACGAAGGACGGACGATATGAATCCCATGATCGATCGATTCGGCCGGACTGGTGTTTGGCAGCTTTTGACGGCAAGGATTTTCGCCGTTCTCTTCATCGATCTGCCATCGAGCCAGCCAGCTCTCGCGCAGGAGCCGGGTTACTTTAGTGGCCACAACGGCGCGGTGATGATGGCTGCGTTTGCAGAGGATAATGATCGTGTTGTCACGGCCAGTTCTGATCTGACGGCAAAGCTGTGGGATGTCAAAACAGGGCTGCCTCTGCAGTCGTGGGGCCAGCACACGGGGCCTTTGTATTGTCTGTCCGTGAGTGGTGATGGAAGAACTCTGGTGACGGGTGCTCAGGATAATACTTTGCGAATCTGGAGTATTCCGCTAAGTCATCCGATCCGGAGACTCGTTGAACCTGGCCCTGCTGTTTCCGATTTGGCCTATTCGTCGGATGGAAAGTCACTGCTGGCTGGTTCCGTCGACAAGTCCGTTCGCCTGATTGATATCGCCACACCAGTCGCGTCTGGAGTCGCTGTTTTTCCTGCAGCGATTCGTCAGGGGCATGTCTCCGAAGTCGAACTGGTGGCTTATCGCAATGATGGTGTTTGTTTTGCGTCGGCTGATGCTTCGGGACAAATCGTGCTCTGGAGCCCTGATCTCGAGACACCACTCGGACGCTGGTCCGGTCATCAGGGCCATCTTGCTTTCATGGGGTTCTCTGCCAACAATCAACAGTTGATCACGGCCGGAGATGATGGTTCGGTCCGCACCTGGCAACTGATGCCAACTCTTCCAAAAATGCTGGCGACTGCTGATGCGGCGGGTCAGCAACTTGTGCTGGTAAATGGTCAGCCACAGGCGCTCATGACCACGGCGACTGGATCAATACGGCTGATGAATCTTCAGACCGGAGAAACGCTACGTGAGCTTCCCAAGCCCGAAGTCGCCTTGAGCGATCTTGCGATGGCTCCGAACAATGCGTTTGTCTTAACGAGCACTGCAGATGGAAAAACGCGGCTCGTCAACTTCAACGATGGCACGGTTCTCGGAAGTGTCGCGGGACATGAAGGTGCGGTCGCTGACTCCGCTGTTTTCTCTGATGCTCAGCGATTTGCAACCGCTGGCATCGATGGCACCGTTCGTTTTTGGAAGACGCCTGTCGCGTCGACCGCCCTGCCAGGACACTCCGCGCCGATTCGAGGTGTCGTGAGTGCTGCCAGTGGGCAATGGTCAGCGACGTTTTCCGATGACATGACAACTCGCGTGTGGAACGCATCCGGTGGAACTGTGTCTCAACTGGGCAACCATACCCAACCGGTCAAAGCCATGGCAGTGCGAGATGACGATGCTCTGCTGGCGACCGGAGATGCGGAGGGTACAGTCTGGATCTGGAATTCTGCGAATGGAGCAGCCGAAGGAGTTGTTGCGGCCCATCCAGCCGCGATCTCAGCTCTCGCGTTTTCGCAGGATCGCAGCAGCCTGATCACTGCGGCGGCCGATGGAATCGTCCGAAGCTGGACGTTGCCTCTTCCAAAACAGAAGCCCGCCGCTGGTGAAGAACCGCTCAAGCCGAAGTGGGAGTTCAAGGTTCCGGATAGTACCGCGGTGGCTCAACTCAAGCGACTCTCGCAGGATCAGGGACTACTAGTCGTGTCAGCCGGTGGTGCTCAGATTCTACGACTCAAATGGGACGGCACGGCTGGGACTGCCATCAATTCACCGGCTGGTGCGATCCGTCGACTGGATGTCGCCGCAGGCGGCGCGACATTCGTGGCGACCAGCGATGCCGGACACATTCACGTGTTTGCTGCTGATGGAACTCTTCAGAAAACGATCCCGCCAGTTGCGGGCCTGACGTCGGTGAAATTCAACCGTGACGGGAAACAACTGCTGATTTGCGACGGCCAGCCGCGTGTTCGAATCATGTCCATTGAAACCGGCCGTGTGCAGGAAGAGATTCCTCTTGCAACTCCTGTTGCCGATGCTGATTGGATTGGCGCGGAACAGAAATCCTTGATTACCATCGGAACTGCCAACGAGGCGACTCTGGCACATCGATCGTTGTTGCGGCTGTGGGAGGAGATGCCTGGCGGAGCGACTTCCGTTACGTTTGTGCCCAATCAGCAGCAGATCGCAGCGGCCGGATCAGATGGCAAGCTTCGCTTGTGGTCGCTAACTGACGGAGTAATCATCAAGACCTTTGAAGGATCTGCTGCGTCGATTACAGAGATTGCAGTCACTCCGAATGGCCAGACGCTGTGTGCAGTGGGCGAAGATAAGACTCTGCAGATCTGGAAGATGGCCGATGCCGTTCGTACGTTTTCTCTGGAGCATCCGCAGGTTGTTCGATCGGTGACTGTATCGGCCGATTCGACTCGCGTGGCCACGGGATGCGTGGATGGTCTGGTGCGAGTGTTCGACATCGCGACTGGTGCGTTGTTGGAGTCGTTTCGTGAACATGCTCCGGGGACTGCCGTGCAGTCTGTGCGTTATGTCAATGACAGTGCAACATTGATTTCCACGGGCGATGACAAAACGTTGCAGACGATGAAAACATCGGTGCTTCGATCACTGCCAGTTCATGCCGGGGAGATTCGGGACCTGGCCATTGTCAATGGCGGGGCTCAGACGTTGACGTGCGGCGTTGATGGAAAAGTCGTCCTGAGGAATCTGACAAACGGAAACGTCGATCGCAACTTTGCAGTGGGCGATCGCAAACCAACGGCGGTGGCCAGCCGACCGGATAATCAGCGAGTTGCCGCCGGATTCGATTCAGGGGATGTACTAATCTGGAATGCCAACAACGGCGAACAGGTTTTGCTCACGTTTAGTTTCGGTTCACCGATCACGGCGATCTCGTGGAGTACTGATAATCGCAACCTGCTTGTCTCCACCGCCGACAATGTCGTACGAGTTCTCGGGCCGTCGCTGCCCAGTGTTCAGCCGCCCGTCGAACTCGTCCTGCATCAGCAATTTACAACGGAAGCAGCAATCACGGACCTGCTGTTCTCACCGGACGGTCGATCGATCTGGACGTCGCTGGCCAACGGGCGAGTTGATGAGTGGTCTTATGCCGGGCCGCAACAACTTCGACAATTTAATCACGGCGGGCCGGTCTATGGGGTCGACAGCAATCGCGATGGCTCGACGGTGATCTCCTGCAGCACCGATCAGACCGTGCGTGTCTGGGATACGGTCACAGGCCAACAGAAATTTCAGTTGAATGGACACACCGGTGCCGTGCATGCAATTGCGATGAGTCCTGATGAAACCTTTGCGGTGTCCTCGGGAGCTGACGGCACATTACGATTGTGGGATATCGTCGGAGGACGCCAGTTGAAGCAGCTTACGACGTACACATCGACCATGTATTCTGTTTCCGTGCATCCTCAGGGAGCATTGATTGCCGCGGCCGGAGCCGATCGAAAGGTTCATGTGCTGGACATGATCACGGGAACAGAACAGCGAACTCTGGACGGTCACACGGACTATATCCATTGCGTGACGTTCAGCCCGAATGGGGAGCAGATCCTGTCCTATGGCTATTCGGGACAATTGAAGCTCTGGAATACGGCCGATGGGCGTCTCTTGTATGAAACTCGCGTGGGGCGAGTCGGCAACTATGCTCAGTTCGCTCCCGATGGGCATCGCATCGTGGTTGCCAACGGAGACGCTACCGCCAGTGTTCATCAGTTGCCGTAGAGACTAATCAATGAAGCATGCTCTGTTTCTCGCGTGGCGATCTTTGCTGTGGCATCGTGGTCGTTCGCTGATCATAGTGCTCAGCCTGGCGATCACGATCTGGCTGCCGGTCACAGTGCGTCTTGTGCTGAACCAGTTTCGTAATGAAATCTCTGCTCGAGCGGCCACGACACCGTTGATTGTCGGAGCCCCGGGAAGTCGAGTCGACCTGGCTCTGCATGCACTTTACTTCGAAGCCATGCCACCGGCCGAAACCACGATGGCACAAGTCGATCAGTTAACGTCTTCGGATTTGGGGATCGCGATTCCTCTGCATGTCCGATTTCGGACTCAGTCGCAGCCCGGAGTTGATGGTGCTCCGATCGTTGGAACATCGCCCGAGTACTTTGAATTTCGAGATCTGCGGATTCAATCAGGTGAAATGTTGTCGTTGCTTGGCGATTGTGTCCTGGGATCTCGTGTCGCCGCTGCGATGTCGCTCAAGCCTGGCGATTCAATTCTCTCTGCTCCTCAGAATGCGTTTAATCTGGCTGGCGATTACCCGTTAAAGATGAAAGTCACAGGCGTTCTGCAGCCATCGCATTCCCCGGATGACGACGCTGTCTTCACCGATGTGCGAACGGCCTGGGTTATCGCTGGCATTGGGCACGGGCATCAGGAAGTCAGTCCGCAGACCGATCCGGCCCTGTTGCTGAATTCTGATGATAAGACTTCCGTTACCGCCAATGCAGGAGTTCTTCCATTCACGGAAATCACTGCGGGAAATATCGACTCATTCCATTTTCATGGCGAACCGGAATCGTTTCCGTTAACGGCCGTGATTGTGGTCCCCAAAGACGAAAAGTCCCGCGTGCGAATTCTGGGACGTTACGCATCAGCTGACTCAACAGCTCAATGCCTGAAACCACCGGAGGTTGTGGAGGAACTGCTCAGCATTGTGTTTCGCATCGAGCAAATGGTGTGGCTGTGTTCAATTGCCGCAGCCGTAGTGACCGGACTTTTGCTGGCCCTGGTATTGTCGCTATCAATGCGACTGCGAGCCGCCGAGATGATGACGATGTTCCGTCTGGGGTGCAGTCGATTGACGATCGCCACGCTGCAAATCTCCGAAATCGCCATCACGATGATTACCGCAACAATCCTCGCGACTTCCGCCAGCTGGCTGACATTTGTGCTGGCCAGTGATTCGTTAAGGCGGTTGTTGTTTTGACGCCGGGCGTGGAGGGCTTGTGAGTTACGCGCAGGATCTTTGTGGGGCACGCCGGTTCGGGTTAGCCGGTAGAAACGCAACGCAGACTGAAGGCAACGCTAAGGGACGATGCAAGAAAAGAACGGGATACGAGCGGCTCTTTCTGTTTGCGGCGGGGTTCACATCATGCTGATTGACTGGAAGAGGGGCGAGTTCATTTTTGATCTGGCCGTTTCTTTTCGGGACTCAGACGTTTCAATAGTCTGCCAATGGAATTTGGCTGAATGCTTCTTCATCGTTTAGATAGGAGTTTCAATATGGTTTCGCGTCGTGATTTTGTGAGTCGGGCAGCGTGGATTGCTGCGGTCAGTGCAACGCCAGGGCTGTTTGCGAGGGATCTCGCGAAGACTCCTCGAACAACTGAAGGTCCGTTTTACCCGGACAAGTTACCTCTCGACACGGACAACGATCTTCTGATCATCACCGACGGCGTCACTCCGGCTTTGGGCGAGATTACTCATCTGACCGGGCGAGTACTGGGCCTCGACGGGGCTCCGATGCGGAATTGCCTGGTGGAAATCTGGCAGTGTGATCAGCAGGGAGCGTATCTGCATTCGGGAACTTCCAATGTCGAAAAACGTGATCGCAACTTTCAGGGCTATGGTCGATTTCTGACTGATCCCGAAGGACGTTATTACTTTCGCACAATCAAACCAGTTGCTTATCCCGGAAGAACCCCGCATATCCACTTTGCGGTCAATCGTGACAAAGAACGCTTACTGACAACACAGCTCTTTGTGAAGGATGATCCGGGGAATGCTCGCGATGGAATCTACAAGTCGCTGGGCGATCAGCAGGCTGCGGTCACAGCGGACTTTGCAGCGATGAAGGAGTCAAAGATCGGCGAACTGGCGGCGAGCTTTGAAATTATCGTCGGGCACACTCCTGAAGAACCTGACACTCGCGGACCAGGTCGCGGGGCGCCGCCTCGGCCAAGGTAACACTGACTGAAGTGATAGAAATTTCTGGAAACCAATGGGATAAACACATTCGCTGTGAGCTTGTTTTTAGCAGCGCACAGGAATCGTATCGGAAGCCGCCGCTTCTTCAGGAACGCTGGGTGGCACAGCCTGAAAAGGCTGTGTTGCGCAGCAACGCGAAGCCCCGGTGCCGATGTCGAATTGTTATAGCACCTCGGATTCCGGAACAAAGTCTTCAATGCTGGCTTCTTGTGCCTTCGGCCGCTCCGACTGCGTGAAAGTGCCTCCCTGTGGAAGTAAGCCACTTTCAATGGTGTTTCAGGCCGCAATTGTTTTTCTGTTTGCGGCCAGCGGGATCAAGCCGATTGTGACCAAAAACAGGCAGCTTCCAAGGACGCCACCGATCATCCAGTATCGCCGGTAGCGAGCTCCGGCCCCGGGCGTTGAAAGCATCAGACTCAGGTCTTCAGATTCACTTCCGTTTGCGCTTTCCAAGAGATAGGTCCCGTCAGCGTCTGTTGCTCCTGTATGCTTGATCGCCGAAATCCCCAGTGTGACCCGCAGACCCAGTTGCCGCCAGCCATACTCTGCTTCAGCAGGAAGCTGAATGGTTGCCCACGGCGTGTAGGAACGATCAGTGATACTGCTGATGCGAATTTTCCCGTCTTTGTCGGCCTTCTGATTGGTACTGCCCATCTTTGATCGTAAGGCTAACCCCGGTGGCTGGTATTTTCGCCCC
>CANHVD010000210.1 GCA_947463775.1 Planctomycetaceae bacterium
ATCATGCTCCATGGGTCTGGTGATGTCGTCAGAACCATCGACGCGATCGAAATGATCAGCACAGCGATACGCCAGTTGTCCTTGTAAGTGTCGACCGTGCAGATGCCAATGCGTTCCAGGAACACCATGACCAGCGGCAATTGAAAGCTGACACCGAACATCAGCGGCATCAACATGGCCAGACTGATGTATTCTGACAGTCGTGGTTCGAGGCCTATTCCCAGCCATTCGTTGAAGCTGATCAGAAAATCCAGCATCAGCGGGAAGGCATAGAAATAGCCTGCCATGGCTCCTGCGAGGAACAAGAATACGCTCATCGGCAGATAGACATGAATGTATTTTCGCTCGTGAGGATAAAGGCCGGCCGCAACAAACAGCCAGAGCTGATAAAAGACCCACGGCGATGCCAGCAACAAGCCCGCGAAGAAGCAGACTTTCATATAGGCCATGAAGCCTTCTTCAACCTTCAGCGTTGTAATGCGACTTGTGTCTTCAATCACCCGCTGCAATTGCGCAAACTCCGGAGCAGTCAGAATGATCTCGACAGTCTCCGCATCCGCAGTCTTCTGCGACACGGCCTCCGGGACTTCTCCTAGCGCCTTGCGAAGCTCGTCCTTCTCGATGCGGACTCGCAGCTGATCTTTCTTTAGTTCTTCCGGTGGAGGCGTCGGGGCATCCTTCTTCTTCGAAGAGAACATGCCCATGAGATAAGAATAGAAGCTTTCTTTCGGAGCATCGAACTTGATCTGATCCCTGTCGATGCCTCGCTCACGCAGAGCCGTCTCGATCGGATTCCTCAACCACATAAAGATCTTGTCGCCGAAGAACAGCGTGACAGCCACAGCCAGAACGAGCCCAAGCAGCGCGCGGAACACGTGAACGCGGAGTACTTCCAGGTGCTCTCCGAACGTCATCGTCGTATCGTCAAACAGGTCACGCGATCTGGCCATTGGCGTCTTACTCACTTCTCCGAAACGATATCGTCTTTACTTGACCATTGAACCAAACACTGACACGTTCCGGCTGGGGAAACCCAGTCGGACACGAATGTCCAACCGACATTTTAACCTTTGATGATGCACTAACCTGGCTTCGTGGACTTCTCCACAATCGCTCGCAGGTGCTCGCCGAATTCGCGAGCACTCCACATCGACCTTCCTATACTCCATCCACGATCAACAACGTTCGTATCAATATCCGCAAAGATGAAATCTTCCTGCTGGCGACGACTTCGCACCATGATTTCGCCCCAGGGGTCAATGATGTAACTGTCTCCGTAGCCGACACCATCGTAACCGTTGATGCACTCCTCTTTGCCCAGCGAAACGTTGTTTCCTCGGACAAAGTAGACCATGTTTTCAACCGCGCGGGCTGTATGGTCTGCACGGACGTGCATAAAGTGGCCAATGAGCCCCTGCTGAGAAATGTAGTTGAAATGCGGTGCAAAAATGACTTTTGCGCCCTGCAAAGCCAGCAGGCGAGAGGGTTCGATGTAGCCACCGTCTGAACAAATCACCACACCGAACTTCAGGCCCTTGTGTTCAAACACAGGAAACTCGCGGCCCTGCCGATGAAACTTCATGTAGGCCGTACACTTGCTGTAATGTCCCAGCAGATGACCTTTGTGAACCACAACAGCCGTGTTGTACAGATCACTCCCGCGCAGTTCATTGAAGCCCACAATGAAGGCCGCCTCAAACTTCGCGGTTTGATCAAGCAACTGCATGATCTGCGGCGAATCGATCGAAAACGCATCTCGTCGAGCAATCTCGCCGTCATCCGGATATCCCGTGAGGAAGCATTCCGGAAAGCACACAATGTCAACTCGATCCGCATCAGCCTTCTTCAGGCCTTCGAGGACTTTGTCCAGATTGCCTTTGAAGTCACCAAGTTGCGAATCAAGCTGACAGTGTCCAATTCTCATGGCTATTCACCGCGAGTCAGCTTGCGGAATCGTTCCAGCAGATTATTCGTCACAGGCCCCGGTTTGCCGGTTCCAATTTGACGACCATCGAGGCTGGTCACTGCGATGACTTCGGCAGCCGTGCCGGTCAGGAAACACTCATCAGCGGTAAAAATGTCGTGACGAGTCATCACGCATTCCTGAACCGTAATGCCCGCTTCAACAGCCAGCTTCATGACGGCGTTGCGAGTGATCCCTTCCAGAATTCCAGCGTCTGGCTGAGGAGTCTTCAGGACGCCTCGCTTGACGATGAAAATATTGTCGCCGGTGCATTCGGCCACTTCGCCATTGTGGTTCAGCATCAGAGCTTCGACAGTGCCCGCATCCGTGCCTTCAATCTTCGCCATGATGTTGTTCAGGTAGTTCAGCGACTTGATGCGCGGGCTGAGTGCTCCTGGATGATTGCGAATGGTCGCCGCAGTCACGAGCCGCATACCGGTCTGATAAAGCTCCGGCGGATAAAGTGAAATCGTGTCGGCAATGACAATCACCTGCGGATTGCTGGTGCGGCGAATGTCGAGGCCCAATGAACCGGATCCGCGAGTCACCACAAGTCGCACATAGCCGTCAGCGATCTCATTGGCCTTCACTGTATCTTCTACAGCCTTAGTCATTTCACTGTGGCTGATCGGAATCTCCAGACGAATCGCCAGAGCGCTCTCGTAAAGTCGATCGATATGCTCTTTCAGCAGAAAGACTCGCCCGCCGTAGACTCGAATTCCTTCGAAAATTCCATCACCGTAGAGCAGACCATGATCGAAGACGCTGACAGTCGCCTGTTCAGCAGGAACCAGCTTTCCAGCCACATAAACTTTGCGAGACATAAAGAACCTGTTCAGGATGAAAAAAGTACCAGGATGACTTCGACTATGAACCTTCCGACTATCGACAACTGTTTTCGTCAAGTCTTCAGTTTTGGGTAGGATGGGCATTCTTGCCCGTCGCCGGTTTGTCAGACAAGAATGTCCAACCTACGTTTCTGGGTCTGACAATGCATCTCCAGTTCCGCCCCCAACGCACCGGAGTGTAGCGTACCACCGTCGTCAGCGGTACGGCTCAGATTTGCTGCTCTGTCCGGGTGGCAAAAAATGCCAGTTGCGGCAAAAACGTCGGCTGGCTGTGGAAGCCGGGGAGTTGGGCGGTTTCCGGCAGCCTCTGGGCTGGTCAACAGCAACGCATCTGGCTTGCTGGTTTTCATGGCTTCTGTCACCATCCGTGCGGTTTTGTCCAAGGTCTCTGGATCCGGAGGATCACAGGCCAGAGGTCGCTCAACTGATTCATCGTCTCTTTCCGACTGGTTGCAAACGTTCGTGCAAAACAACGTTTTCCAAAAGAAGACTTCGCGCGGGCATTTTAGTGCCTCACCGATCATCATTGCAGGATTGCTTGCAGTGACTTTGATCGCGATTGGCTGTCAGAGCACTCCCAAGACCACGTTTTCCACAGATCGTCCGTCTCTGCACAGCGTGGCCACCGGACATTTCGTCATCAACAGTGACGTGCGTCTGGATCAGGACAACGTGCTGGTGAAAGAGCTGGAGGAATTGCACGACCAGGTGTATGACACATTGCAATTGCCAGAGCAACGTGATCCGGTTCATGTGTACCTTTTCAGTGACGAAGCGTCATATCGTTTCTATATGCATACGACGTGGAAGGATCTGCCTCCTCGGAGAGCTTACTTCGTCGGGACGGCTCGTGAGCTTGCGGTTTACTCGTTCATCAGTCCTCAGGTCAAAGAAGACTTGCGGCACGAGTTCACTCATGGACTGCTGCACGCAACTTTGCAGTCTGTCCCATTGTGGCTTGATGAAGGGCTGGCGGAATATTTTGAGGTCGATGCGTCGACTCCCGGGGCGGCTCACGCTTCCCATTTGCGTGAGCTGCGAATGGCCGAGTCTGAGAAGTGGAATCCGAATCTCTATCGCCTTGAGATGCTGACCGACTTTCGCGATCTCACGACACGCGATTACGCGGAGAGCTGGGCGTGGGTCCATTTCATGCTGAACGATTCTGACGAGTCGGCCAAGGTGTTGTTGGACTATCTGACGGTTCTGCGTTCAACAAAGACACCCAAGCGACTGATGCCTGTTCTTGAAGCGGCCGTTCCCAGCTACTTCAACGGCATGCAGACTCATGTCCTGAAGATGCAGCCCGGGCACCCTATTGTCGGCACTGCAGTTCTGACCGGCGGCGAAGATTAATCCGCTTGCGTCGGCTGCTGTGCTGCCGCATCGATACTCAGCGTCTCACGAGATTTCCGCTGCACTCCCCCGACGCGTGCTTCCGTTTTCTGCTCTTCGCCAGGTTTTCCAGCATTCTTGAGCTGGCGGAGTAGTGACCGATGAGAAGCGGTCAGCCGTCAGTTGCCACTCGTTACCACGCGGTCCAGCCACCATCGACCAGCAGGTTCTGCCCTGTGATATAACTGCCGGCATCGCTGACAAGCATCAATAGCGGGCCCTTCAATTCATGAGGAATGCCCATTCGTTTCATCGGGCTTTTCGTCTTTAGTCGCTCCACCATTTCAGCCGGAGCCTTCTCGGATGGGAACGGTCCAGGACTCAGGCAGTTTACGCGGACGCCATCTTTGGCCCAGTACACGGCCAGATGCCGCGTCATATGCACAATGCCGCCTTTCAGGGTGTGATACTGCACCGGGCTGGCTACGCAGATGTTTTCATAAGCATCCGGATAAGATCCAACCACTCCATACATCGAACCAATCATGACGATCGATCCCGTGGCCGCTCGACCAACCACATGATCACGCAGACGTCGCGCGAGCAGAAAATATCCCGTAGCGTTCTGCAGATCTCGATTGAACTGTTCCCCGGTAATCGTGGTCAGATCAACCGGATGTCCCTGCTGTCCGTTGTTGATCACGATGTCAATCTTGCCGGCCGCAGCAACTGCCGCATCAAATCCGCGGTTCAGAGATGCTTCGTCCATCTGATCCAGAACAACCGCTTGATGAACAGCATTGCCGACCACTGGCAGGGCATCAGCCACCGCCCGAGCTCGCGGCAATTCACGACTGGCAACGACAACGCTCGCCCCGGCTTCGGCGAGTGCTCGTGACAGCGAGTTCCCCAGAAATCCCGAACCGCCGGTGATCAGAGCAACTCGCCCCGTGAGATCAAACAGATTCTGAATCGTTGGTTCGGTCATGATGCGGCCTTAAGCAATGCTGGTCAATCTCGGCGCCATGCAGGTGGCAACGACCTCGGAGACTAACATAACCAGCGAAAAAGAGAACTACAGTGGTTACAGCGCAACGCGGTATCGTCGCGGATATCGGTACGTAGAACGCTATGCTCCTCCCAAGACTCCGATCAAGTGGGCGGAAGCCTGGCGTTGGAGCAGCCTGTATCGCTTAGGCTCTGGAAAGGCGGCAGAGAAAGGACTGCTGTCGGCATGGCCACTGCGGCGAACCGCAACTTGTATAAACGTGAATAACCCAACCGGGCCGATATCCTGCAGCCTATTGCAAACGAGGTTCGCCTTTTCGACGAGCCCTCTACTATTTGACGCTCAGCAACATCAGTGCCAAACAGTAGTGGACTTGACCGCGTTCTCCTTACCGGCCGCCGACGGCCTTCAGCCGCACAAATAATGTATACCCAAAGGGGGTGGGGGCATTAGAAGATTTCGAAGCTTTAATTATCTCGACACAGAGACGAAATTCAGGAGAAATTATGCAAGTCTGTACAGCCCTAGGCGATGATCCAATTGCAACCTGAGATTCAACACGTTGAAAGAGGCGAGCGTATTCGATGAGCATCACGTCATGGTGCCGGCGGTTGGTGGGGAAGACTCAATATCACGCCGAAAAGGCCGACGAGTTCATGGCCGGAAAAGTCGATGCGATTAATCGCTCGCAGGCGGTCATCGAATTCAGCATCGATGGAATCATCCTGAATGCCAATGAGAATTTTCTCACCACGGTGGGATATCAGCTTCATGAAATTGTTGGCCAACATCATCGCATGTTCGTCAGTTCAACGTACAGTGCCAGTGACGCCTACGTGCAGTTCTGGGCTAAGCTGAAACAGGGCCAGTTTCATGCTGGTGAGTTTGAACGCATAGGGAAGTCAGACAAAAGGATCTGGATTCAGGCAACTTACAATCCTGTTTTCGACAAGAATGGGAAGCCTATCCGCGTCATCAAGTTTGCTCTGGATGTGACACCCCAGGTGCAGATGAGAGAAAAGATCTCGGGCAACGTGCATCGTACTGCGAAGTTATCCGCCAATACTTCTGAACTTACGGCGGCCGCAACTGAGGCAGCGCAACGGCTGAGTGACAGCAGCAGGGTTATTCAGGAAGTTGTCGAAATCATTGAATCGCTCGCCAATCAGACAAACCTGCTTGCTTTGAACGCCACCATTGAATCGGCACGAGCAGGAGTAGCCGGAAAGGGATTCGCCGTGGTCGCTCAGGAGGTTAAGCATCTTGCCAGTCAAACAGCAGATGCGACTCGCAGTATCGAGAACACTGTCAATGATATACGCACAAGCATTGCTGAAGTTGTCCAGACAACATCGGAGATCAAGAAAAGCGCCGGTGAAGTCAGTGAGAACATGACCATCATTGCGGGTGCCATTGAAGAACAGTCGGCTACGAGGACGTCACTGGCGCCAGACAGCCAGGGGCGTGCCGGCATGGTTCTTCATTGACAGTCATCCCCGACGCCTCCCTCGCACGAAGACAACGTCGCTTCAACGAATCTGTTGTTGGGCTTGTTCGACAATGTCCATGCCCACGAGATCGCTCCATGCTGCCAGCAGGCGTTGAGTCATTGGTCCGACATGCCCGTTACCCACAACCAGCCCATTGCACTTTGTCGCCGGCATAATGCAGTACGGAGTACTCGTGAAGAACACTTCGTCGGCTGTGTAGAAGTCGTAGATCTGCAGGCGAGTTTCCTGAACCGGGATATTCAGTTTCTGAGCCAGCTCAATCACAGTCTGCCGGCTGATTCCGTCGAGACAGTTTTCTGTCGAAGGCGTCTTTAGAACACCGTCTGCAATCAGAAAGATGTTTCCGCCCTTGTTCTCGGAAACGTTTCCATCAATATCCAGAATGATGACCTGAGCATCGGGGTCGACGAGCCTAGCTTCCGTGTCGGCCATCGTATAAAACAAACGGCTGCGGTTCTTGATTCGAGCATCCAGTGACTGAGCCGGGATCGCTCGACTAAACGATGTCACCGCATGGCAGCCTTCGGTGTAGTATCGCACCCAGCCGCGAAGATCCATGGGACTGGTGAAGATCATAATCGTCGCGGGATTGGTCTGAGCCGGACTGGGGCCGGGCTTCATGAGACCTCGTGAAATATTGTGCACGATCCAGCAGTCATCATTCGGCCCCATGTGACCGCGATTCGCTTCCAGCACTTCCAGTGTCGCTCGAGTCATCTCTTCCGGAGTCAGCCCCGGGTTGACTCGACTAACCTTCAGCGACTTGTAAAGTCGTTTGATATGGTCATCGAGCCGAAAAGGCTGATGGCGAAATGTTCGAGTCGACTCTGTAATGCAGTCACCCAGCAGAACCGCGCTGTCGAAGATGGAGATCGTCGCTGACGATTCCGGCACCATACGACCAGAAATATAAACTGTTCGTTCAGTGGACTGCGTCATCGCGTTTTCCTGACCGGGTTTTGGGCACGAATTCTCTTTATTGCAGAACTTTGTGGATCCGTTCGAGAGCCTCTTCGACGTTCTGGCGACTATTGAACGCACTCAGGCGGAAGTAACCTTCGCCTGCTGCACCGAATCCGCTGCCAGGTGTTCCGACGACATGGGCCTGATTCAGCAACATGTCGAAGAACTCCCAGCTGCCCAGATTGTTCGGAGTCTTCAGCCAGACATAAGGAGCATTCACTCCGCCGAAAACGCGAATGCCGACCTTCGTCAAACCTTCACGCAGCAGGCGAGCATTGGTCATGTAGAAGTCAATCAGGCCCCGCATCTCGACCTTGCCTTCGTCGGTGTAGGCTGCTGCCGCACCCTTTTGAACGACATAAGACGCGCCATTGAATTTGGTCGATTGACGACGATTCCAGAGCTGATGCAGAGACACCTTTTCTCCGGTTGGTGTCGTGCCCATCAACTGCTTTGGCACGACGGTCAAGGCACAACGAACGCCAGTGAAGCCGATGCTCTTGCTGAAGCTGCGGAATTCAATCGCGACATCCTTCGCACCTTCGATTTCGAAAATGCTGTGCGGAATCGACGGGTCTGAAATGAAGGCTTCGTACGCGGCGTCGAATAGTATCAGCGAATTGTTGGCTCGAGCATAATCGACCCATTTCTGCAGCGTTTCGCGAGTCGCCACGGTGCCCGTTGGGTTATTGGGATAGCACAAATAGATCAGATCAACTTTCTCGGACGGAAGTTCCGGAACGAAGTTGTTCGCTTCA
Source organism: Planctomycetaceae bacterium (assembly GCA_947463775.1). Taxonomy (GTDB): domain Bacteria; phylum Planctomycetota; class Planctomycetia; order Planctomycetales; family Planctomycetaceae; genus SXXK01. The sequence continues at coordinate 8,388 of CANHVD010000210.1, forward strand.
TTCCCCGGAAGATAAACCAGTCCTTCAAAGCGACCTGAGGCATCCGCCGCCCCGGTGTTGCCAGCCATAACATTGGTGTCGACATAGACGGGATAAACCGGATCGGTAATCGCGATCTTATTGCCGTCGCCGATGATGTCGAGAATATTGCCGGTGTCGCACTTTGAACCGTCAGAGATGAAAATTTCATCGGCTGAGATATCAACGCCACGAGCCTGAAAATCATGCTGAGCGATTGGCTCCCGCAGAAACGCGTAGCCCTGCTCCGGGCCATAACCCTTAAACGAATCGCGACTGGCCATGTCATCGACAGCCGCATGCATGGCCTTGGTGATCGACGACGGCAGAGGTTCTGTCACATCGCCAATTCCAAGCCGAATTATCCGTGCCTGCGGATTGGCCTGAGAGAACGCAGTCACGCGGCGACCGATCTCAGGGAAAAGATAGCCAGCCTTCAGTTTAAGATAATTTGCATTGATCTGGACCATGGACGAAATCTATCCCGTGAATAAATCAAAAGGTCGTCGTTA
>CANHVD010000211.1 GCA_947463775.1 Planctomycetaceae bacterium
GTCTGAGGTGCAATCCCGTTCGATGGAAGCCGGGCCAGTATTTGACTGCGTTCTGCAGTATCTTGCGGACGATTCGTCCCCGCCCACCCTTGCGGTAAGACTTTCTGCCATATCGAAGAAATGGTCGCGAATTGACGCCACTTCGCCAAAGAATACCGCAGCCCAAACGATCACCGATGCTGACAACTCCGAGATTCGTCGGTTGATGCTGCAGCTTCTGGAGCGTGGTCCGGAATGGTTCGCCGAGGGTTCTGTCATCAATTTTCAAGCGGTTCGCCATTTGTCCGCCGATACCGAGATCCACAAACTTTTGCTGACGCAAATAGCATCAAACTCGGAACCCAAACAACTTCGCGGACTGCTGAAGTGTGTCAGTCTCCTCGGCAGTCGCGACCTTTATAGTTCGACTCTGCAATTGCTGCTCGACCGGCTGAGAAAAGAGCCAACGTTTCGGCCTTTGTTTAACGATTCCGTGGTTACGAAGCAACCTGTTCTTAACCTGGTTCCATCAAGGACAGACAATGAAGCCAATCGCCTGATTATGGAAATTCTCGTGCTGAGTGGTCTGAGGGATGCAGCCGACGTACGAGATGCTGACTCAACATTTGAAGCTGTTCTAAAGGATCCCCTGCAGAATACCTTTCTCAATGATCAAGCCTTTTATCTTCATGTTATGCTGCTCGCTGGCCGAGAGTCGGAGTCTGATCCCGCATTGACCTGGATTAAATCGCAACTGGATCTGGCATCCGATAAAACGCGGCCGGAACTTCAGCTGCTACTGGCAGAGCATGCGAATCAAAGTGAAGACCTAACAGCAGAGCTTTACCATTTGATCCTTGCAGCTCAATCCAGGCCTTCTGACACGGCGATCAGGGCTGTCGTCGCGGAGCGTGCGACGCGTCTTGGGTTGCATATACCTGCAATCGAACTGCTGGATTCAGTCGAACTCAAGACCGCGAAACAACAAATCTGGCGTGAGATGTTTGTGTTGCAGAAACTCACTGAGTGTTCTGATGACAGAAAACGGCTTGCGGCAAAACGGCTATTTGCACTTCCTGTCTCCGGCGAAGAACAGCAGTTTCTGATTCCAATTCTCGAACGACTTCAGATGAAGAGTGAACTGAGTGCTGTTCAGGCACGGCTGGGGCGAGGCTCAGAAACCCGTCAGTCCGTTCTGGCTCGGCAACTGCAGACTTACACAGCTCAGGGGAACAGTGAACTGGCTGGGGAAGTGGCGTGGGAGTTGTTGAAGTTGGCTTCGGGAGGAACGTTGTTCTCGGGGCAGAGGCCGAATGATGATCGTGATGACGGCGGAGAGAGATTGCAGGCGATCAAGGCTCTAGGGAAACTCGGACGACTGCAGCCATTAATTGATCGCTACGAAGCCATGCTGGAAGCTTCGCCGGAGTCTTTGGATCTGCTGGAGATTCTCTGTGAGTTTCATGAAGCCGCTGAACAGTTTCCGCAGTTATCCGAGAAGCGAGATCGCATTGCGTTGCTGTCGCAGAAAGCTCCGCCCAGCCTGAAAGCAAAAGCTGTGGCTCTAGAAAACAGCGGCGATGTCAGTGGTGCGTGTGATATCTATCTGCAGATCCTGAAGGACGATCCGCAGGCCTTTGCCGAAGAGATGGAAACTTACGTCCAGGCGTTTGAACGAGGCAAACGGCATGCTGATTTTCTGTCGGCGGTTCTTGGCGGCGACGAACAATACTGGACTGAGCATGCCGGTCTGATTGTCAATATGATCGCAGATCTTGCTCGAGCAAAGACGAATGACGAGGTCGTGCAGAAGTCGATCGAAGCCATGCTGGCCAACGAAGAAACACGACGATTTGCCATCGGTGGCTTTCTGGCTCGCCGAGAAGTGATCGCAGAAGAGAAATTGCTGCCGGCTATTCAAAGCGAACTGACATCGGAGGAAGCCTTCAGTGATATCAGCAGGATCAACCAGTCATTCCTGATTCTGCAAGCCGTAAAAAACGAATCCAGCTTAAAGGCGCTGCATGAATTCCTGCTTGCCCGGCGAGCTGCAGGGCGTCAGCCCTCCGAACCATCGTTGGAACTGCCGCTGCTCTACATCGCCGCGAGATTGGACCTGCGTGAACAGGTAGAACAGCAGGTCGCCACAATCACCAGTGATCAGTCAGAATCAGAATTGCCGGCGGCGGAGATTCTGGTCGTCAACACGCGACTGAAGGAACTGAGTAAAGACTGGAACAAAGCCCGATCGCAATTGCTGGAGTCACTTACGTCCGCTGCAACTGATGATATTGAAACGGCCGACACAATCCTGGAAGAACTGGGAGGTGCGTACGAATCGCTCGGGCAAAACCAAAAGGCTCGCGACATCCTGAATCAGCGAGTGCAAAAAATGCTGGCAACAACCGGCGCTGCGGACGGCGATGCGTCAGAATCAATTCGGCAGTTGTTGCAGGCGGGCGAGAGAATTCAGCATTCCGGATTTCCGATCGAGGGTGCTCGCTTATTATTAAACGTGACGCCTCACGATATCGATGAATTCACGGATGATCTCGACGACGACAAAGCGATCGCGTTTAAGTCTCGCTTCAATGCGTCTCAACGTTGGGCTCGACAGCAGATCTCTGCTGAGAAGCTGGTTGCGTGGTACGCGATGGCTGTGGACGACGTCGTGGCCACTGCGACTGATCCGGGAACTGATCCCGAAAATGATGCGGAGCCGTCCATCGATTTGTTGTTGGAGCTTTCCGGAACAACGGATCCGCGTTGTCGGGATGCTGAAGAGTTACGTGGGCTGCGTCTGGACAGCGTCCTGTTGAGTGTCATCAGTAAATCCGCGTTTGAATCTGAAGAACTGCGACAGAAAATCAAAGCGTCCACTGAGATTCTGTTGGCTCAGCCGGCGGCCGATGTTCGACTGCTCACTGTTGCGTTGGCCCTTGCGATACAGACGGCTGATGAGGAAATGGTTAAGAAGATCTGTGATAAGTCCCTTGAAGTCGTCGGCACGGCAGACAATTCCAACACTGTGGCCAATAAAGCTACAACCGTCGGTCGGCCGAATCGAATTCCAGAGATTTTGCGTAGCGAGGCTGACTTGAGCTGTGCTCTGATGGCAGGGCTCGTCGCAAATCGTCAGGAGCAAAAGAGCTTGATCGATCGATTGCTTCAAAGATCGATTGTGGCTGCGAATGGCTCAGCGAACCGTTTGATCAAAGTGGCAGTACTTCAGGAGTGCATTGCTGTTTCAAAGCGTGCTGGATTGGCTGACCTGGTCGCTAAGTGCGAACAGCTTGCTGCCGCGGCCGTGGATGAACAAATCAAGGCAACATCCATGGGGATCGAAGGTGAAATTGATCTGGCCCATGAGATTAGAACGAGGTTACTGGGGAAATGACCTTGGAGTGCTGCAGCCTGCTGCCGCTTTCCGTCCAACAGCCTGCTGTTGGACGCGGATTGGCTCCTACCCCCAAGGTTGATAAGCAGCAGGTTGCTTAAGGGAAATCGGCAGCAGGCTGCCTCAGTCCAAAAAAGATGAAAACTCAATATCAAGCGTGGAGTTTGTCCTTCTGAAAACCTCAAACCTCAAACCTCAAACGCCGCCGCAGGCGCTGTACGTTCATGTGCCGTTTTGTTTGCATCACTGTGGTTATTGTGACTTCACGCTGGTGGCCAATCGGGATCACTTGATCCCGCAGTATCTGGAAATGCTGGGCCGCGAGTTAAATCACTATGGCCGTGACTTTACTGGTCGCCAGAAAATCACCACGCTGTTTATTGGTGGCGGCACTCCGACTCATCTTTCGCCCAAAGATCTGCAGACGCTCTTTGAGCTGATCGGCCGTCATTTTGAACTCAGTGACGACGGAGAATTTTCGATTGAAGCTAATCCGGACGGGCTGTGCGATGATCGCCTGAATGTTCTTAAAGCCAACGGGATAAATCGCCTGAGCCTGGGAGTTCAGTCTTTCGATGATGCCGTGCTGAGAACGTTGGAACGCAAACATTCGGCGGCTGAAGCCACCGAGACGGTTGTACGAGCGTCAACCTTCATCCCCAATATCAGTGTTGATCTAATATTCGGTGTGCCTGGGCAAGGTTTGGAATCGTGGCAGCAGACGCTGGAACATTTGACGCAGCTTCCAGTGAAGCACATTTCTACCTATGGTCTGACTTACGAACAGGGAACTCCGTTTTATCGACAGGAGAAGACCGGCGTTCTGAAACGTATGCCGGATGATCTGGAACGTGACATGTATTTGACCGCGATGTCTCACCTGGAGTCGCGCGGATTTGAACACTATGAAGTTTCAAATTTCGGCCTGCCCGGATATCAGTGTCGGCACAACAATGTCTACTGGAACGCGGACGAGTACTACGCCTTTGGTCCAGGGGCTGCTCGTTATGTCGACGGAATCCGCAGCACGAATGCTCGCAGCGTCGTCAAGTGGCTGAATTCGTGGAACAAGGGCGAGCCGTGTGAGGAAGATCGAGAAGAGCTGACAACGGAAGAGAAAGCTCGTGAAGCCATCATGTTGTCATTGCGACGCATGGCCGGGTTGCATGTGCCGAATTTTGAAGCAAGATTCCAAGTGTCATTGCAGGATCTAGCCGAGGAGGAGATTCGGCAGCATGTTGCAGACGGGCTGCTGGAGTATTCCGGAGAATGCCTGCGGTTAACTCAGAATGGACTTCTGATTGCGGACAGCGTTGTTTCTGATTTCTTGTGATCTATGGTCGCCCTATGCACAGGGGAATGATTGTACGATGGGCATTCCTGCCCGTCGCTTTTCCTTAGGCAGCAGACGTCGGACAAGAATGTCCAACCTACGAGGGAATGTTCAGTAACACGGCATTGAACTTGATCTGGATGATGGCTCATTCGATACTGCGTCAGCGACGCAAAGAATTATGAGAACCTCGGCCATAGCCGATTGAATCCCAGAAGAGAATGAACGGTCAATGGCACGCGTAGTTATTCTGCTGCTGACCGTTATTGCCACGGTTTTGTTGCTGCTGGTTTCAAACGTTCCGCTGGGAGTTCCAGACGAATGGGTTTGGCGTCGGCAACAGCTGCCCGAGAACCTTATCGAAGCGCTGGATCGTCTCGCGATCCCCGGAATTGTTGGCGTGATCGTGGTGGCCTTTGCTCAGTTTGTCGATCGACGAATTGATCGTTCCTCGACCATTAAACGAGCGATGTTTGTCAGCCTCCTGGTGGTTGGGGCCTTCTGCTGGCTGAACGCTGCACGCCAGGCAGCCGCCACGCCGCATCGAGAACTTCGGCCACTCTGGGTCCTCTACGATCGCTTCGCCTCCGGGTATTTCTATGAAGCGGCGTTTCATACACCATCGGCCAAAGAACTGCTGGCGGGCTATGAGCAGCGGATGGCCAAAGGCGATGTGCTGCACGAGGGCACTCATCCGCCCGGACTGTTGCTGCTCAACTTCTGGGCCATCAAAGCAACGGAACGCAGCGACATACTGACTTCCTTAGCCGAATGGACAATCGGCGCGGAATCCGTGCGTCTGTTTCGCCTCATAGAAGCGGATGTCAAGATGGCTCGACCACTAACGCGCAGTGAATTTGCGGCTTTGTGTCTGGTATCGTTTTTATCGACTCTGTTTTCCGCCATGACCGTTATTCCGGTTTATGTGCTGGGCAGTCGACTGCTGAATCCGCGTGCGGGATGGAGAGCGGCTTGCGTGATGCTGACGATTCCCAGTCTGGCTGTTTTTGCGCCGAGATCGGACATCGTCTACGCGTTCTCTGCAACGGTGATTCTCTGCTTGCTGGTCCAGTCGGTTATTGCCGAATCGAAGTTTGCACGTTACGTATGCGCTGTGCTCGCCGGATTAACCGTGTTTGCTGCGTTGACGGTGAGTCTGGCACACATCCCGGTGCTGGTCGCCTGTAGTTTGTTTTTTCTGGTGATCTGCATTGGCCCTCCATCTTTGCGAGTCCCGTGGCAAAACGTGGTGTTAAGTGGCGGCGTGGCGTTGGCGGTGTTTGCCCTTGCGATCACCGTGTGGAGTTATGCGACCGACTGCAATCTGCTCCGTGTCTGGAGCTGGAATTTGTCGAACCATGCCGGGTTCTATAAGCAATCATCCCGAACGTGGTGGAAGTGGTTTCTCGTTAACCCTGTGGAGCTGTCGTTTTCGATCGGCTTGCCTCTGATGTTTGTGTTTCTGGAATCTCTGACGCGGATGGCGAGCCGGCTTAAGGCGGACCTGATCCCTCAGGCAGAGAGCCCAAATTTAGGTCCGGGGACGGTGATGATTCGGCTTGCCTTGAGTTTGTTCGCCACATGGGCAGCACTATGGCTTTCCGGAAAAAACATGGGCGAAGCGGCTCGGCTGTGGTGTTTCCTGACTCCGTGGTTTGTAATTGGGGCGTCTATTTGCCTGGGGCCGGAATTCTCTGCGAAGCGGATCGAGCAGAATCATCTTCATCGAAATCCGGGGACGGTCTATCATTCGTACTGGTTGATTCTGCTGATTGCTCAGATGATCGTCTGTACGGTGACGGTTGGCGGAGTGAGCGGTTATCAGGAGTTGACGAACTTCGCCGGTTGATTGGGGTCATCGCAAAGAGTTACTCATAGCGAAGTTTGGATCTGCCTGGGCAATCAGGAAACCATCTGCTTCCTTGTCGACAATGTGTTTATTTCATCTCGTTAGAGGAATTCGTCTGTTGGAAAACGCCCGTCATACCTACGTCGTTCGCGAAGCTTGTCGAGATGATATCCCGGGACTCGAGAGTCTTGTGGACCGATTTGTTCAGCGGAACAGACTGTTGCCACGTACGACGGATGAGTTGAGTGATCTGATTCCTTTTGGATTTGTGGCGGTTGATGGTGATCAGGTCGTCGGGTTTGCAGCGTTGGAGATCTATTCGGCCAAGCTGGCGGAAATTCGTAGTCTCGCGGTGCATGATGATTATCAGGGGCGTGGAATCGGGAAAGCCCTTGTACAGAAATGCGTGGACCTGGCCGTTAAACGAAATATCCTGGAAGTGATGGCGATTACCTCGGCTGATAGCTTCTTCCAGCGGTGCGGGTTCGACTTTACCCTGCCAGGCGAAAAGAAAGCACTGTTCATGCAGACAAGAGATGAGTACTAGAGACTTGCATCTGAATGACTCAGCAGACTCAATAAGCTCGGCGGTGGAGTTTGTGAATCAGGCTCTGTCACGGGCTGGTTTGGCCAAGCCTTCAGTCGGTGTCATTTTGGGATCCGGGTTGGGCTGTGCGGCTGATCGGCTGATCAACGCTGGCGGCATTTCGGCGGATTATGTTGATATTCCTGGGATGCCTCAGCCTCACGTCACGGGCCATCATGGAACTTTGGTCTGCGGTCGAGTGAAAGATCAGAGCGTGGTCATGCTGAAAGGACGCGTCCACTGGTATGAAGGACGTGTTCTGGATGACATCCTGTTTGGCGTACGTCTGTTAGCGGGATTAGGAATCAGGAAACTGCTCGTCACCAACGCGGCCGGGGGCATTAATCCTAAGTTTTCTCCCGGTGATTTAATGGTGATCAGTTCGCACCTGCGACCATTACTTTACACAGTTCCGGGACGTTCGTCATTTGCAAACGCCTTTGAGATGCAGGATAGCCGTGGGCTGTGGTGCAATGTTCTGCGAACTGCAGCGTTGCAGACAAAGACACCGCTGAGGATTCACGAAGGCACATACGCCATGATGCCCGGCCCGTGTTACGAAACACCGGCCGAGATCAGAATGCTGCAGAAAATCGGCGCAGATGCGGTGGGCATGAGCACTGTGCCGGAAGCCGTTGAGGCGGTTTCTTTGGGGATGTCAGTGCTCGGTGTCTCCTGCATTACGAATTGCGCCGCAGGCCTGACAGACCAGACGTTGAGCCATTCGGAAGTGACGGCAACAGCATCCGCCATTTCAGAGCCTTTCTCTGAATGGATCTGGAACGTTGTCTGCGGCATGAAACCCTGATGATCAACGGGCTGCTGCTCGCATCTTTTCAACGAGCGGCTGGAGCTGTTTTTCGATTTCGGCCGCTTTGGATTCAGCTTCAGGAAGCGGCAAGCCGGTACCGGTCCCGGGGCGTTTGTGGCCGATATGCGACAGCCAGGCATCATGCAGAACGCAACCTTGTTGGTTCGACAACTGAGTCATCTCGCCGGTGGGTTCAATCCACTTTGTGATGCCCCACGCTTTCAGAATGGCTTCTGCCAGAGTGCGATGGCCAGTTGAGTTGCAGTGGACTCCATCGGCAGCCACCGTGAAGGTCGGATCCTTCTTTCGCTGCTCAGTCCAGAATTCCATGCTGGGCGAATAAACATCCACAACCATCTCAACACGGTCTTTTTGTTCGAGGATCCACTTCCCGTACTTCTGGATCACATCATCGTAGCCTTCATAGACGGCGAACCATGCATATTTCTCAGCGCCGGCCGGCAGGAGTTTTCCGGCCGCCTTGAGTGGTGCGGCGTCAAACGGCGGCGGAGTCAGCAGCACCAGTTTGGCATTCGCGGCATGGACCTTTTCGATCAGCAGATTGATACCGCTCTGATACTTCTGAAAGCGTTCTTCACTGAATGGGTAGTAGATGCCATCGTTCATGCCATAACATGCCACGACAACATCCGGCTTGAACATGCTCAATGCTCGATCGAGCCGTTCGTGAACATTGGGACGAGGAAAAGGGTGATCTGGTTCGGAGAGCCCAGTTACGTTTTCGCTGGGCAATCCGGCGTTGATGATCACGGGAATAGAGCCGGTCGACTGCAACCGCAATTGCATATCGATCATGTAGACATATTCTCCCGCCGCCGTGATCGAATCGCCCAGAAACAGAATTCGCTTTGCCTTGAGCGGAAAGGCATCTTCAGCGGATGCCAGCGTACAGGCAGTCA
>CANHVD010000212.1 GCA_947463775.1 Planctomycetaceae bacterium
GACAAAGGGTTCACCCACCAGCGTTCGAAATGTCACATCCAGATCCATAGCATTCAGATCCACGATTACACGGTGCATCGCGTCTTCGGATCTGTCATGCATCTCACGCTGGTTGACTTCTCGTTCATCCGGTCCCCAGTGTACTGATTGGCTGAAATCGGGGATCGTGTGCGTCAGCACAAGCGGAGCCCCGGTCTTGCGGGCCAGCCACACGGCCTGCTTCAAAGCTGCCGCGGAACAGGGGGAAAAATCCATCGCCACAAGAATTGGCTTTGAGTTCAGTTGGTGACTCATAACGTCGTACCTTCCATGAATGCCGTATGGGTATCGAGGTTAAGAATGTTCGTGGTCGTTACGCGAGCAATCTCGCTCAGCGCTTCGTGGGTAAGGAATGCCTGGTGTGATGTGATCAACACGTTGGGAAACATCAGAAGATGCGACAGTTCATCGTCGAGCAGCACTTGGCCGGAAAGGTCATGAAAGAAGATGCCTTCTTCCTCCTCATAGACATCCAACCCAACACCACCAATGTGACCCGATTTCAGAGCTGCGATCAACGCTGTGGTATCAATCAGTTTGCCGCGACTGGTGTTCAGGATGAAGACGCCAGGTTTGGTGCGGGCTATTGTCTGAGCATTCAGCAGATGCAGCGTGTCCGGCGTGAGGGGCAGATGCAGCGAGACGACATCACTTGCTGCCAGCAGACTGTCCATATCGGTGTATCTGATGCCGTGCGAGTTGGCCCAGTCAGTCGAAGGAAACGGATCGTACGCCAGGACGTTGGCTTCGAAACCTCGAAAGATCTGCGATGTGATACGACCGATCTTTCCTGTCCCGATAATGCCCACGGTCTTGCCTTGAATGTCGAAACCCACAAGACCGCTGAGCGAGAAATTCAACTCTCGCACCCGGTTGTAGGCGCGATGAATCTTACGGTTGAGCGTCAGCAATAATCCCACTGTGTGCTCGGCGACTGAGTGAGGCGAATACGCCGGCACACGAACCACAGGCAGACCAAGCTCCCGCGCTGCCGCCAGATCCACGTTGTTGTGACCGGCACAGCGGAGGGCAATCAGCTTGATCCCCAGTGCCGACAACTGTTCCAGACACGCTCGATCGGCATGATCATTGACAAAGATGCACACCGCCTGCGCGCCGCCGGCTACAGACGCAGTTTCCTCGCTCAGACGGAATTCGTGGAATCGCCAGGTGATGTTCTGTGCGCCGGCAGCCTTGCCGAGATACTCCCGGTCATAGGACTTCGCGTCATAGACGACAACCTCAATCATCTTCTTGTGTCTTTCATGTTCTCGCGAATGCTTGGAAATTGTCAGTCGCTCTTCGATAAGATCATTGGGAAAGGAACAGAGGCTTATCAGTGTTACGTATGACGTGCAATGCAGTTTCCCCAAAGATGCGTCTCATCAGGAGATTTTGTGCGCTGTTTCCAACCACCGTGAGATCTGCACCCCAGCTTTGCATATAAGGCAACAAATGCTCGTTGGGTGATCCGGTGATGCATTCAGTTTCCGTCTCAAGTCCATGGGATCGACAGTAGCCAGCGGCCTCCGCGAGGAGATTTTTTGCGTGCCCTGTTCCATCGTCAAAAGAAACGATTCGCAGTTCTGATATTGGCCAGAGTCGCATCTGGACAAAACTCTTCATGGCTTTAGCGGACTCCATCGAGCCGCTATAGGCAATCAACACCTTCTTGATGGGTGCGACTTGTTTTGAGACCGTCAGAAGTGGCCGCACCCCGGACTGAACCAACCGCACCAGTGTGTCATGCGGATCGGCAACAAGATCAGACTCAAAGAGACTTCTCAAACCGAAAATCATCAGATCATGATATCGCGATTCATCCGTCATCAGTGAAAATGGTTCACCGACTTCCTGAACGACTCGATGTCTGATACCAGCAGCCTTGCAAGCCTGAGTAAATTCGCGAGTTGCCCACTCGACTCGTTCATGTGCTTTGGCCAGAAAACTTCCGGTCTTCGGATAGGCAATTGGTCCGTCGCCAATCGGCATCGCCATGAATGGTGTGACTCTCCCGGGATCAATCACGCTGACACCCGTCAATTCGGCATTGTGAGCTATCGCCAAAGCAACGGCCTGATTGATGGCCGCCACGGTATAGTCACTGCCCCCGAGTCCCACGAGTATTCGCTTCAGCATCTGTATATCTCCCCTGAAAACGTAGTATTGCGAGGCAACGGAATTGCTTCGCTTCAAGCCTGTCGTCTTCCATCGCGGGCAGGAAGACTGGTGCGGAGAAATTTGGTTCTGGATTGTGTTGCCGATCAGTTCTCACCTGAATTCGAACAACAACTCCCTTCACACCTGTAACACGTTTAATGTACGGCAGTGCGACTTGACGCATGAAACACGTGGGGAGCAGCCCAACTTTGACGCAACCTTCGTGCCAACACGATCGAAGCCTGCATGAGCGTATAGATACGAAAGAGCACGTGCGGATTCGCGCGCGTGGTCCGCAATTGGTCCATTTGACCCCGACAAGACGTCCTGAAGAATTCGATTCGCAGCAGTCGCTGTAGCTTTGTCCGCCTGATGGCTCAGGAAAGAATCAGGGTCTTTCAGATCGCCCGGTCCGGCAGTCATTGCCGCTTCTGTTGGCTTATCGCAGCAATGACGGTCTCTGGTCCTTTCTCTCCCTTCGCTGCGGAACTGATCCTCTCGTCAAAACTGGTTCGATCAGGACAACCGGTCTCATCGTTAGTACCGTCAAGGTCCGATACTTGAGATTGATTGGAACTCTTTGTTGTCGGGGTCCCTCTGCGTCTTGTTCACACAATTCACAGCGGCGAACCCCCCGGTGTTGCGCGGGCGATTGGAAACTCCTGCAAAGACGCACTGGCGACAAATGGCAACCAATGGGGGGCGATTCTAAGCCTGCATTCTGAAGGATCACGAAGGTGAAACGGCAAGGCTTTCTCGCAGCAGGACTGCTGAGTTCAGCAACAGCATTATGTTTGTTGTTGAATCGTCACGGTGGTCTTGGTGCATCCGAAGAACAACCACGGTCATTCCGCGAAGCATTGGCGGGAACCAAAGAGACCGCAGCAACAGAAGTTGAGGATGGAATCCGCCTCAACTACTTCGATACAACCTGGGCTAAAGTCCTGAAGGATGTTGCGGAGAGTCAGGAGATGACTCTCGTAATGGATTCGGTTCCTCCAGGTCGGTTTGCGCGGCGTGACAAAAAGCAATACGACCTTGAGACAGCGATTCGTATCCTGAATAAGGAACTTGAACCGCAGGGATATCGCCTTCTTGCTCAGAAGTCGTATCTGATCGTTCTGAATCTTGATAAGGCACGTACCGAATACTCACGTCCTAGTATCCAACCTGACGGATCAACGGAGCAGGAGCGAACTCCTGCGACTGAAGCCCTGATTCGTTCAGCATCGGCCTCGCGTGAAGTCTCTGGAGACGGCCAGAACCAGAAGAGTTCTTCCCTTGTTCTTTCCAGCGCGAAAAGGCGTGACAAGTCCAGTTCTCTGGATGCTCGAGCGCCGAAGAGTGCCTCTGAACGCAGTCGGAATCGCTCTGCTTCCGAGGAGGATTCTGACTGGGATGGAGTTCCCTCGAAATCGTCTATTCGTCCGGTTTCTCATGGTAGTAAAGTTGTTCAGGAGGAAGTGGCCGAAGCCGATCCTCCGGGGCCGATGTCTGTCGAAGAGATCCCCCTGACTAATGGCAATGCGTCCGAGCTGGCCAGAACAATCTACGTCGTATTCGAGAAGCGTGCCGCGCTGCAAAAGAACAGTGTGAATGGGCTTCCGGGCTTTGCTGTCTATGATCGAGCCGAAGACGGTACGGGACGCAAAGAAGAGTCTCCTTTATTCCGTATCGCCATCGATCAGGACGCCAATCAGCTCGTGCTCGAGGCCCCTGCTCCGCGGATGAATCACCTTAAGAAACTGATTGCCGATCTCGACAAGCCGGCCGAGTTCGGCAGCGAAGCGGCGGTCAAAGTTGTCGAGAACAAAGGTATCTCTGCCAAAACAGCAAAGGAGCTGAATGAGCAGATTCACCTGCTTGTCTCCATGGCCGATGAGGTCGCCGACGCACCCGGGGCTTTGAAAGATGAGAAGCCTCGACCGGCTGGCGAACTTGCGAATGGAGACGATCCCGCTATTAATCTCCGGGGTGAAGTCAACATTCAGGCAATGCAGGAACTTGGTATTCTGATTTTGAAGGGGAATGAAGCCGATGTCGCGAAGGTGGAAGAGATCATTCAGCGACTGGAGACGATGAGTGTCGGTTCACTCCCGTCAATTCACGTTCTGACTCTGCAGAATGTTGACTCTGAAGCGATGGCGACATTGCTGACCAGTGTCTACGAAGAGCTTACGGAACTTCGTCAACGCGGAAGTGAGAACCGAAAAACGGCCGCTTTCATTCCCGTGATTCAGCCAAACGCGATCCTCATACTCTCGTCAGAAATCGAGCGTCAGTCCATCCTTGAACTGGCCGATGAGCTTGATAAACCGCTCAGTCCGGAACTGGAATTTCAGGTCTTCCCATTGAAGAGTGCCATCGCCTCTCAGGTTGTGACTGCTCTGGAGAGTTTCTACGAAGAACGGCCAGGACTTGGGACCAGCGTACGAGCATTTGCCGATGTTCGAACGAACTCTTTGATTGTTCAGGGCCGCGCGAATGAGCTGGCGGAAGTCACGAAACTTGTCGAGAGAATTGACAAGGATGATCCGTCGGCGACCGTCCGAATGCAGATCATTCCTCTGAAGCAGGCTGTTGCACAAGAACTGAGTGACACCATCAATCAGGCTTTGCAGGCTGTCATTAATCCCCCGCAGCAGACGACTCAGGGCGGCGGCGGGTTTGGTGGCGGCAACAATACCGGCGCTCAGGAACTGCGTGATAACAAATCGGTCGCGTTGGAGTTCCTGACGTCCAATGGTGGAGTTCAGGATCTAATCCGGTCCGGTATCCTTGCGGACGTCAGAATCAGCCCGGACGTGCGATCCAACAGCCTGATTGTCTCGGCCCCCGAAGCCAGCATGACGCTGATGACAGCACTCGTTGAAGCCCTTGACCGAGCACCAGGTGCTACATCGGAAATCAAGGTCTTCACACTCAGGAATGCAGATGCCCAGCAGTCGGTCGATCTTCTGGAAACACTGTTTGATAACACGAATCAGGAAGATCAACTTGGAATTCAGTTAGCTGGCACTGAAGGTACCTCCAGCAGTCTGATTCCGCTGCGGTTCTCTGGGGACATTCGCACCAACACCGTCCTGGCGGTCGGCAGCGCTGAGTCTCTCAGTGTTGTCGAGGCGATCCTTTTACGGCTGGATAACGATGATACACGAAAGCTGGAGACCACGGTCTTTCAGTTGCGAAATGCGCCTGCGGATCTTGTTGCTGAAACACTGCTGAATTTTCTGGAGCAACAGCAGGCGCTGCAGGACAGCTCTGAAGACCTGATCAGTAACATTGAGCGAATTCGCCAGCAGGTTCTGGTGGCACCGGATGTTAATAGTAACTCATTGATCGTCAGTGCTTCGCCGCAATACTTCAGTCAGATCACCGGTATTATCGAGACTCTGGATGCTCAGCCACCAGAAGTCGTTATTCAGGCTCTGCTGGTAGAAGTCACACTGGATGCGACGGATGAGTTTGGAATCGAACTGGGATTTCAGGATCCGCTGTTGCTGGCTCGCGGTATGACAGCAGCAACAGCTACGACTGCGACTCCGGGCCTTAACTTCAACAATACCAGTGTTGCACTGGGTAACAATTTCACGACAGCCGCACCGAACACAGGCAACGTAGCGACTCAGGGACTTTCGAACTTCTCGTTGGGCCGCCAGAATGGAAACCTTGGTTTCGGTGGATTTGTCTTCTCTGCTCAATCAGATGCCGTCAGCGTTCTTCTGAGAGCACTGGCAGCCCGACGTACGCTGCATGTCTTAAGCCGACCTCAGGTTCGAACAACTCACAACAACCTGGCACGTGTCAATGTCGGTCAAAGTGTTCCGTTGGTGAACGGTGTTACCGTTTCACAGCTTGGGCAGGCGAACCCTCAAATCGTCCGGCAGGATACTGGGATTACTCTGGAAGTGACTCCACGCATTACGCCCGATGGCATGGTGGCAATGGATGTCTTCGCCTCCAAGAGCGGTCTCGCTGGCACAGATGTACCGGTCTTTGTTAACAGCGATGGCAGCACAATCACTTCGCCAATCATCAATCAGTCAATTGCAGACACGATCGTCAACGTCCCTAACGGCCAAACGATTGTCATCGGTGGAATGATTACGAAAAGCGACTCATCACTTGAGCGAAAAGTGCCCTGGCTGGGTGATCTTCCGGTTGTGGGGCGTGCGTTTCGATACGACAGCACGACCGTGTCCAGAACGGAGTTGTTGATCTTTCTGACCCCTCGAATCGTGCTGAGTGATCTTGATTCAGAATTGATCAAGCAGGTCGAATCTGAACGACTTCACTTCATCGAATCAGAGGCCGAAGAGATTCATGGTCCGCTCTACAGTGTGCCACAGACAAGTTCCGAGTTGCTGCCGCATGAACTCTACCCGGACCTGCAGCCAGAGCCAATGACTCCCGCAATACCAAACGCCGTTGAAAATCCTTAGTCTCCTCGGACAGATGTCTCTAACGAAACACATGTCCGTAAAAGACGTTCCCGTAATTCACATGGCCTGTCAGAGCTGTTGTAAACGACGATGTTGTGGATGGCGTTGCCTTACCCTGGTTGTACCGCAGCACAACTACGGGGCTGATAACGAATGAGGATAGCCAATGAAGTCTTCAAGTCTCTCAAAAAATCTGATAGCAATTTGCTGCTGTCTCAGCCAACTTACGGGCTGTAGTTCCGGGGGATCATTGTTTCGTGATCCTGGCGTTATGCTGAAGGACCCAGGGAGAATTGTTGGTCGTCCGAAGGTCGAAAAAAATGTTGCCCGGATCGTAACCCTGTGGGAAGCAGCACAGGGAAAAGATCCTGCGGACAAACCTGCTCGCGGCTTTGCGGGGCAGATCCTGTTCTTTGGGCCAAATGGTGAAACTGGCGCACGCGTACATGGACGTGTAGCCATCTACGAGTATGACAACTACGAGTCAGACTGCATTGACGAACCAGAGCCCCTGCATTCCTTCACTTTCGAGCCGGATGCCTGGGACGTTCACCGCACGGAAGGAACTTTGGGGCATTCCTATAGTTGTTTTATTCCCTATATGAATCGGCATAGAGATCAGGTCCATTGCGGGCTCAAAGTGGAGTTCACGGGCGAAGATGGCAGAAAAATCAGCTCAGAAATTGTCGAGGTTATGCTGCCGTCCCGATCTGCAACGACAAAAGCAGCCTCACTGACCAGAGGGTTCGTTCGTGAATCGCAGCTTGGAAATCCCCCTGTTGTCCATCCGGCTCCAATCGCCGAGCCAGTCGAACAGAAAACCCAGAAGCTTGAGTCGATGACGATACCGTTACCGAAACGAAAATGACGTTGCACAGATCTGGTGTGGCCTTGCGGAATAAACGCTGTTCCGCTTATGCCATCCAGAATCCGGCCAACAAGTCCCCCTCGGAGGCTATTCTGGTATGCATCCGATTTTTCTGGTGATCTCACCGGAGATAAACGGTTGCTCAAGGGTTCCGCCAAAGCGACAAGCCGTAACGATGCTTTGGCCTGTTGGACCTGTCCAGTACACCGCCGTTTTCTGCAATGGCGGTACTCTGCGATCTGAAACGGTGATCGCATTCATGGTTATGTCGGTACAGTCAGCCAGTCGAATTCCATAGGGGGCGGAATCCAGAATCTGGTTATTGCTGAGGATGATGTTTGAGCATTCATAGAGTTCCAACAAGGCTTCCCGCTGAAGTTCGGGAGCCTCAGGGTACAAATGTCGGCCACTCAGGCAATCCTGCAGGATATTGCCCGAAAAGATGCTATCACGACAGTTTCTGAGCGTGACTCCGGTACATAACTCTCGCTCCACACCGTAGTCTGCATTGTGACCGAAGCAGTTGTCGCCCATCACAATCTGAGAACATCCCTCAATCAGCATATTCCGATTGTGGCCGGAATAGATGGAATTCCCGGTGATCGTCACGCCCTGTGCGGCTGTCATGTGAATGTTGTTCCACTGACTTCCGATCAGGTTGCCGGTTATGGCCAGCATGCCGACCTTGGCGTTTTTCTGCTGAGGCTGACCAATGATTCGAATGTTGGCTCCATTCGGGCTATAGGTTGCCTGAATCGTATTGCTGCAGATCGTGCCTTCACGAATGCTGCCTTCACTCGCATCAAGCCAGATTTCTGCTGTGGGAACGCCGTCCGCATCCGGAACTTTGTGGCCTCCGTTGTTGTTGTATTCGATGTCGTTGCCTGTGATCTGCAGATTGCGAATTTCACTGCGTTCGATGCGTATCCCGCCGAGTCGACAGTAGCTGATATGCGAATTGCTGATGATCGTCTGATGCAGATTCAGTTCATCAAGGAAGACCCCAACACCGGTATTGTGATAAACATGGCAATGGCTTATCAGCACATTACGTGCTCGACCAGTAAGATGAATACCATGTCGCAGCTTCCGAAGTAACACGCCAGTGACTGTGGGCTGCATTACTCCTTCAATTCGAATGCCGTCTGCTTCAGTATGTTCGCCGACGATTTCGAGTTGACTGATCATCGGCATGCGTTCATGAGTCCATTCGGAATCGCGGAACCCATCCGGTGCGGCAGTTGTCGTATGCGTTCCCTTGAGCAGTATTGCCGGCCCCCTACCCTGCATCAGAATCCTGGCAGTCCCACTTTCGCCTCGAATCGAAGTTCGACCGACTCTTGCAAGATCAACAACCAGCGAC
>CANHVD010000213.1 GCA_947463775.1 Planctomycetaceae bacterium
ACCTTCAGGTCCCAACCGTTGATGCAGGATTCTGTGAACGATTGGGTGCAGCCGATGAAGCGGAGCTCGACGGCATGCTTCGCAGTGCTTTAACTCGTCAGGTTGAGTACCAGGAACGTCAGGAAACTCGCCGGCAGGTGCTGGATAAGATCACCGCGTCGGCCGACTGGGATCTTCCGGAATCTCTGGTACGTCAGCAGACCGAGAACGCACTTCGACGTGAAGTTCTCGAGATGTCTCAGGCTGGGTTTGCTCAGGAACAGATCATGGCTCGCGAAAGCCAGATCCGTCAGGAAGCTCTTGAGACGACTCGTCAGGCCCTTAAAGAACACTTCGTTCTCGACAAGATTGCGACTCGCGAGAACATCGAGTGCGACCAGTCAGATATTGATCGAGAATTGTTGATGATGTCATTCCAGAGCGGCGAGCCTGTTCGAAAGCTCCGTGCTCGAATGGTCAAAACCGGGATGATTGAGAACCTGGAGGCTCAGCTGCGTGAGCGAAAGGCTGTGGATTTTATCCTTGCCTCCGCCAGCTTTGTTGAGGTTCCTCGAAAGCCAGCAGAGGCTGTGAATGCCGCCTCGCTGCGAATTGCGGTGTGTGGTCGAATGAGCTCAAGTCTCATTGATGATGCCACTCCCGAGGATTCTGAATAATCGAAACTACAAGAAACAGACAGGCGCGCGTAGGATGACGCGACGCCTGTTTTTGTTTACAGACTGAATTCTGAAAATAGTCCGGCCTGATTCAGCCCGGACGATCCACGAAGAATAGTTCTCAGCAGGATAAAGCGAATGAAGGACCCGCGATTCGACTACATGCCAATGGCAGCCCGAGAATATTCGGCTCAACGTCAGATGACGGTCGGCGATCTGCTGCTTGACAATCGGATCATTTTCCTGGACGGCCCGATTCACGACGGCAGCGCTAATCTGATCGTCATGAAGATGCTGTTCCTGCAGTCCGAGAATCGTCATCAGGACATTCATCTTTATATTAACTCGCCGGGTGGCTCAGTCACCGCAACTCTCGCGATCTACGACATTATGCAGTTCGTAGAGTGCGACGTCGCCACTTACAGCGTTGGGCTATCAGCCAGCGGTGGGGCGATTCTTGTTGCTGGTGGAGCACCAGGAAAGCGGTTTGCTCTGAAGCATTCGAAGATCATGATCCACCAGCCTTACGGTCAGGTGGGTGGTCAGGTATCCGATATTGAAATTCAGGCTCGCGACATTCTGGCGGCTCGTCAGTTGCTGAACGAGATTCTGGCAGATCACACGAAGCAGCCGATCGAACGGATCGCCAAGGATACTCAGCGCGATCACTACTTGAATGCGGTCGACGCCAAGGCTTATGGTCTGGTCGATGAGATTCTGGAACGCCCTCCTAAAGAAAAGAAGAAGTAGTTTGCTTCAACAGTAAATTGCTCGGACGGCTGTGCTGACTTCGAATCAAAAATCATCTCTGCGGGATGCCGGATATGACAGTGCTTGTTCCTTATGTCATTGAAAAAAATGGTCGCGACGAACGCGCGATGGATATTTACAGCCGTCTGCTGAAGGATCGCATCGTGATCCTGGGCAGCGGAGTGAACGATGATGTGGCCAATAGCATCGTTGCTCAGTTGCTGTTTTTGCAGTTCGATGACCCCAAGGCTGATATTCATTTTTATATCAACAGCCCTGGCGGATCGATCACGGCAGGCATGGCGATTTACGACACGATGCAGTACATCAGTTGCGACGTGGCAACTTATTGCATTGGTCAGGCGGCCAGCATGGGTGCGATCCTGCTGACGGCGGGAACTCCTGGCAAGCGAAATGCTTTGCCAAACGCTCGCATCATGATTCACCAGCCACTCGCAGGCATGGAAGGTACGGCCACAGAGCTGGAAATTCATGCCAAGGAAGTGCTGCGAATCAAGGGCAAGATGAACGATATCCTGCTCAAGCATACCGGCCAGACGCTGACGAAGATCGAAGAAGACACCGACCGCGACAATTTCATGTCTGCAGACGAAGCCAAACAGTACAACCTGATTGACAATGTTCTGCAGAAACTGGGCTGATCGATTATTGATCGTGCCCTGATACTGCCACAATGCAAGCCGCCTCTGGTTTCCAGAGCGGCTTTTTTTGTCTCTTTCGTTTGACGAGCTTTCGCGATGCAATCACGCACCATTCATGTTCCGTCAATGCGTCGATATCTGGTCCCGTTTGATCCCAAACGAGTGCCGCATCTGTTTACCGACGTGCTGGTCATTGGAGGCGGGATTGCCGGGATCCGAGCTGCTCTGGCTGTTGATCCTTCGTTACGAACCGTTGTGGTCACGAAAGATTCTCTGCAGCATTCCAATAGTGCGTATGCTCAGGGAGGAATTGCGGGGGTTCTGGATCCGCTGGATGATTTTTCCAACCATGTGGCCGACACGATCGCGGCTGGTAAAGGACTGTGTCACGAAGAAGTCGTTGAACTGGTGATCCGCGAGGCGCCGCAACGCATTCGTGAGTTA
Source organism: Planctomycetaceae bacterium (assembly GCA_947463775.1). Taxonomy (GTDB): domain Bacteria; phylum Planctomycetota; class Planctomycetia; order Planctomycetales; family Planctomycetaceae; genus SXXK01. The sequence continues at coordinate 2,513 of CANHVD010000213.1, forward strand.
AGTGCTTACGGTGCTGAGTTTGACAAGGTCGACGGGGAGCTGGCTCTGACATTGGAAGGCGGTCACAGTCATCCGCGAGTGGCCCATGCCCTGGGAGACGCGACGGGCCAGGAAGTCATGCGAGCGATGAACCGGCGCGCTTCCGAGGCCGCTCATATTGATATCTGGCCCAAGACGTTTACGCTCGATCTGTTGACTCACGAAGGCATCTGTCGCGGTGCGTTGGTTTGGAATCCAAATCATGGTCGTACTTTTGTCTGGGCCAAGCAGACAATTCTCTGCACCGGCGGTGCGGGTGCATTGTATCGTGAAACCACGAATCCGCAGATTGCCACTGCAGACGGACACGCTGTTGCTCTTCGCGCTGGCTGTACTCTGCGCGATATGGAGTTTATGCAGTTCCATCCAACGGTGCTTTATATCGCAGGTAGTTCACGCTATCTGATCACAGAAGCGGTTCGTGGCGAAGGCGCACATCTGGTGGATTGCTTCGGGCATCGCTTCATGCACGATTACAACCCGGCCGGTGAACTTGCTCCCCGCGATGTGGTGAGCCAGGCGATTACTCAGCAGATGGCAAAGACAGCGCATCCCTGTGTTTATCTCGATCTGTCGCCAATTGAGGCCGACCGCATTCGCCTGCGGTTCCCGCACATTGGCAAAGTCTGTGCGGATTTTGGGTTGGATCTGACTCGAGACAAAGTGCCAGTCCGTCCCGGTGCCCATTATATGATCGGTGGCGTGACGACAGATCTCGATGGTCGAACAAGTTTGCCCGGACTGTGGGCGGCCGGCGAAGTGACTTCCAGCGGGTTACATGGCGCGAATCGATTGGCCAGCAATAGTCTTCTTGAAGGAGTCGTCTTTGGGCTTCGTTGTGGACGAAATGCTTCGCAGGTGGCGATGAGCCAGCCCGATACATTCTCTGCACCACCGATCGAATCACGTCCAACCCGGGAGATTCTACGGGGCGATGAGCAACTGGACCTGACCGACATTCGGAATGCTCTGAGAAGCCTGATGTGGCGGAGCGTAGGTATCAGTCGCAACGAAACAGATCTTGCTGCGGCACGCCAGCAACTGGACTTCTGGGCGAACTATGTCTGCCGCAGAGATCTCAGCGAGCCGGCGGGCTGGGAACTGCAGAACATGATGTTAGTCGGACGAGCGATGGCCGCGGCGGCTTTGGAACGACGAGAAAGCCGGGGTGTACACGCTCGCAGTGACTTCCCGGAATCACTGGAGAGTCAGCGCGGTCATATCTGTGTTCTGCCAGAATAGTGGAATCAATGGGGGGCATGGGAAGAGTGCGTCAAGTTGGGTGCTTTAGCAGACCTTGATTTGCGTACGGATTAGGCGCGCGCAACGTGCTGATTCCTTGCGAATCATGCGGCCTGAGCCGACTAACCTCGCCTAACTGATCCGATCTTCTGTATCGTTCCTGCTGAATTCAGCGGTTTTACAGAATCTGGAGTTTGTTCCATGGCGGGTTCAGTTCGGCTGGTCCTCACGTTTCACAATCATCAGCCGGTCGGAAATTTTGACGGCGTCTTTGAGCAGGCTTATCGCGACAGCTATCTGCCGTTTTTGGACGTGATGCAGGACTATCCGGAGATCCCGTTTGGTCTGCACACATCGGGCAGTCTGCTGGAGTGGCTGGAGCCGAATCATCCGGAGTATATCGATCGCCTCCGCAAGATGGTGGCCTCGTCGCAGGTCGAGATCATCGGCGGCGCGTTCTACGAGCCGATTCTGGCCAACATTCCTCGTCGAGACCGAATCGGGCAGATTTCGACTTACACGCAGCACCTGAATCAGTTGTTCAATACCAACGTGCGCGGGATGTGGTTGCCGGAGCGAGTTTGGGAGCAGTCGTTTGCGAGTGATATCGCGGCTGCCGGAATTCAATACACCATCATCGACGACTATCACTTCCGCTGCGCCGGCATTCCTCAGAATGAGCTGGCCGGTTACTACGTGACCGAGGATGAAGGTCGCCTGCTGTTTGTATTTCCAGACAGTGAAAAGCTGCGTTACCTCGTTCCGTTTTCAAAACCGGAAGAGTGCATCGACTACCTTCGTGAAGTTGCGTCGCAGTATGACGATGCCGTCATTGTGTTTGGCGATGATGGCGAGAAGTTCGGATCGTGGCCGGAAACGTACAAGCATGTATATGAAGATCGCTGGCTGCGTAAGTTTCTGGATCTGCTGAGAGATAATGAATCCTGGCTGAAGGTGACAACTCCCTCCGGCGTGCTGGATCATGTCGCACCGATTGGACGATGCTATCTTCCCGACGCCAGCTACCGTGAAATGACGGAGTGGGTTTTGCCTCCTGCAGCACAGAAAGAATTTGTCGCGTTGACGCGCATGAATGCGGATGATGCAGACTGGCAGCGACTGGTCCGGTTTACTCGAGGCGGCTTCTGGCGCAACTTCCGGACTCGTTATCCGGAAAGCAATGAGATGTACGCTCGCATGATCGACGTCAGTAATCGACTCGGTGTCATGCTGGCCGACCAGACGCTGGATGATGATCAGAGAGAACTCCTGATCGATGCTCGCACACATCTCTATCGCGGACAGTGTAATTGCAGCTACTGGCACGGAGCCTTTGGCGGCCTCTACTTGCCTCATCTTCGCAATGCGGTCTACCACGAGCTGATTGAAGCTGACACATTGCTGGAGCGAGTGACTCGCGAGCCCGGAGCGTGGGTTGATGTCGCTACGGCAGATTACAATCTCGACGCACGACAGGAAGTGAAGCTCAGCAATCATCGACTGGCCGCCTTTTTGTCACCGGCCACCGGTGGTCACATGTATGAGCTCGACGTGCGAGCGAACGGCGTCAATCTGCTGGCCACTTTGAATCGCCGTCCAGAACCGTATCATCAGCGAATCATTGATTTCGGGCGTAACGTTGAGTCGGACGAAGATGCGGATCTGGCATCGATCTCACGTGATGTGAAATTCAAGCAACCGGATCTCGATAAGAGAATTGTCTACGACAACTGGCCACACAAGAGTCTTGTGGACCTGTTCCTGCAGCCTCAGTTGACCTTCGATGAGTTTCGTCGAGGCGAAGGCTTGATCGGTGATTTCGCGACGGGCACTTACGAAGCCAGTATTCGCAAGGGTGAGCAGAAGATTGCTGTCGAGATGCGTCGCCGTGGTGCCGTAAGCGGGCTGACGGGTGAGATTCGAAAGATTGTTGTGATGTCGGCAGATCGCCCGAACGAAATCCTGATTCAATATCAGGTATCGGGATTTGCGAAAGATGTTCCTCTGCATCTGGCCGTTGAGCTGAACTTTGCCGCGATGCCGGGCGGAGCGAACGATCGCTACTATTACGACAGCACGGGGCAGCGTCTGGGAACTCTGGATGCGACTTTGGATCTTGCGAGCGCTGACCGTCTGAGCCTGGTCGACGAATGGCTGGGGCTGGATGTATCGATCGAGGCGTCTCGTGCAGGTGGCTTCTGGACAATGCCGATCGAAACCATCAGCCAGTCAGAAGGTGGATTCGAAGCCGTGCATCAGAGTGTCTGTATCCTGCCACACTGGGAGTTCGTGATGCCGGAACAAGGACCATGGGTCGTCGATCTGCGCGTGATTGTGGACTCCAGCGTCGCGGCCGCTCGAAAGCTGGCCAGCATTACACCTCGCGCCGTTATGACACCGGTGACATCATCGGGAAGTTCAGCGCCAGTTGGTTCGTGAGGGAAAAAATCCTAAGCTATCAAAAGCATTGAGCCTTTTGGCAAAAGATGGATGGTGGAAACGAGCCGCATGTCTGCGTTCTGCTCTTCGCGTCGAGCAGCTGCGCAGGTAATCGCTGAACTCGGATGCCGGGAACGCATATTCGCTGCGGCCGAGAATAGCCAACGCTTTTTCAGCACGTCACGCGCGACGCGACGAAGTCAGTTCTCAAACTCACGGACTCGCACTTCGAGCGAACTTGCGACTGGTCCGCTTTGGGCCGGTCGTTCCAGTTTCCAGTGATACAGAATCTTCACGTTAAGCAATCCAAGCCTCTCCATGACCGATTGCGCGGTGTGACGATCCAGCATCATTTGCAGGGCGTCTTCCTTGAACTCATTTCCATAGCGTCGACGCGTGTCTTTCAACGTCGATACAGCTTTCTTCTAAGCCCTCTTCAAGGTCCTTTCTGTGGCTCAGAATAAGGGACTCATCTGTCCCTGAAACCTGCAGCACCTCACAGAGCGTCAGGCTGTCGAGTTCGGCGTTCGTTAACTTAATGTCTTCTAGAACTTGTTGTCAGGTGCATAGCGCGGCAGGATCAAGGATTTGGCGGTTTAGAGCTCTGTCAAATCAAACTCATCTCTCAACGCTTCCAGCATCTCTTCGTCGTCGATCTGAACCTTGGTTTCTGCTTCAACCTCATAACTTTGGACGAGTTCCAGTCTTATGGCTTTAACAACTCGTTCTGAGAACAAAGCTGACCGCAGCCGGATGCTGTTCTTGCAGACGACTCGGTGATATGCCTTCTCCGTATCTCCGCATGACATGGCTCTCGACGTCAGCAAGTACAAGTTTTCCGCATCACGAGCGCTGATGCCGTCGTCATCAAGCAGCGCTACATCGAAGACAAGTTCGAGTTTTGGCTCATGTCCATTCCGGGGGATTACCCGATAGAGTTTCCAGATGTCCCCGTTCGTCAGGACAACCCAACTCGCGGAAAGGGTTGCAGCATAGGTCCCCGCCTGCTCGAGCACGTTAGCGCCCAACCGGCTTCTGATCGCTTTGCATTCAACGACGATCAACACCTTTCCATCTTTCTTGATGGCGATGTCGATTCGTCCATTAAGCACCTTTCTCTCAGTTTCTAACTCGTCATCGTCATATCCGAGGGCCGATCGCAGAGCGTCGACGCACCAGATTCTCACTTGTTCTTCTTTGTTACCGGCCTCTTGTGCAAGACTCTGGAGGCGAGCGTGCAGCGATTTGAATCCAGACAATGCCTTCTCAATGTGGCCTGCACGGATCTCGTCACGTGTCCTCTTGTTTCGCTTTTTCTCCTTCGTTCTTTCCTCCTCAGCGGTAATTGCACTTTGCTCTGCGACACTCGGTACATCGAGAGACAATGTGAAGAGAGCTCTGCATTTTGGGCAGCGAACAGCCTTGCCGATTAAGGGACGATGTTTTTCGAGGATCTTGATGCGGGCTCGACACTCATCACAAGTTGCGGCTCCAATTACTTCGCTATCGGCGCTGATACTTTCAGACACAACGGAGTCTTTCAATACAAGGCTCCTGGCCTTGGTGATGATTCAGTCGCAGGCGTTCAGGTGGCGATCGCGACTTGGGCTGTCGTACTCAAAACCTGACTAAAACAGTGCTGCAACTAATGGCAATGTATCAGATTACCTGACCCAGGGAACCGATCGTACCACCTTATGCTTTCCGGTAAGCATGGACTCTGAGTTGATTTGACAATTGAAGCTCTGTAGTTGGCTCGATACACGGCAACAATTTTCAGTCCTTCCTTGTGAATAAGTGAAGGTTTCGAGCGTGCTGCAGAATATGTCAAAACGAAATCTGCATCGGAAGTACTACACGAGAATACTCGTCGAACAGACAGGAGCTTTTCTGCTCTACTGAACCGCTTAAACACTGAGCTCCGTCCGAACTGACGCCTCTCAGTCGCACTGTGCCAAAATCGGGTCCATGGACGATATTGCTGGGAAGCAATTATCGCTCTGGTTAGACCTCTACAAAACGCCCTGCTCAATTTCTTCGAGGTAGATAAACGCCGGAGCTTTCACACCTGCATTGCGGCGGATTTCAACAAGCTCCGGTGATTCAAAGAACCGTCGCGCGTTGTCCAAAGATGTCCAGCGTGAGAAGTGGACGACGTTGTTTGCGTCGGTCTCATACTTGAGCAGTTGATAGCTGACTTCTCCGGCCGCTTTTCTGATCCCTGCGGCATTGTCGAAGATGGCTTTCCAAACCGCATAGTCCTGAACCTCGTGAATGATTAAGACGTACGGCATGAGCAATTCTGTTTCGTGATGGGGATCGGTTTTGCTGAAGGTTTATGGGGCAGCAACCGCCGCCTTGTCGGTAAAGGCGCCAATCGGTCACGCCGGAAGTGACACAGCACAGTGCGTAAAAAAAGCCTTCGATCTTATTCAGAACGAAGGCTTTTTCAACAAGTGGAGGATAACGGGGTCGAACCGATGACCTCTTGCATGCCATGCAAGCGCTCTCCCAACTGAGCTAATCCCCCGGGAGTTTGCAACGCTCAGGATTACCTGAACGATGCGGGGGGAACGCTATCAGCGATATTCGGGAGTGTCAAG
>CANHVD010000214.1 GCA_947463775.1 Planctomycetaceae bacterium
CTCAGGAAACAGCACGGCGGGAAGCTCGGCCGACGGCGGCGGGATTTTTTCGAGTTCTGGCGTGGTGACGCTGACCAACAGCACCGCCTCAGAAAACAACACAGCGGGAAGCACAGCGCACGGCGGCGGGATTTTTTCGAGTTCTGCCGCGGTGATGCTGACCCACAGCACCGTCTCGGGAAACACCACGGCGGGAAACAACGCGAATGGCGGCGGGATTTATTCAAGGTCTGGCGCGGTGACACTGACCAACAGCACCGTCTCGGGAAATCAGGTGACCGGAACCGATTCTGATGGAGGTGGAGTCTGGTTCGATGACTCAGTGGTCACCATCGTTAACGGTACCCTCACCAGTAATTCCGCCAGTCGTGCTGGCGGCGGACTGAAAGTGTTTGTCAACAACACGGACAAGAAACTCACGATTCATAACTCGATCATTGCGGGCAACACCGCAGCATCAATTCCCGACTTCATGGCACCGACGAATCCCACGACGAACCTGGAGGTCCGCCACAGCATGATCGGGCGCAGTAACGGGACAACGCTCACGGCGACGTTGGGAACAAAGCCCGACCTCAACGGCAATCTCATCGGCGGGTCAACTGACGGGACAAAGATCAATCCACTGCTCGCTCCACTCGCCAACAACGGTGGCCCAACACAGACGCATGCGTTGCAGAACAACAGCCCGGCGTTTAATCGCGGCAACGATACCCTGGCAGTCAATATGACACTGCCTGTTAGTCCACCTCTGATCACTGACCAGCGCGGGGCGGGCTTTGCTCGCAATCTGTTTGGCATCGTCGATATGGGAGCCCTCGAATCGTCCCTCATGGAATCTCCTGAAGGCACGACCGGTAACGATGCGTTCGTGCTGACGTATTCCAGTAGCTCAACGACAGGCACTGTGACGGTGACCGTCTCCACCAACAGCGGCCCCGTCGTAAACCTTGGCACATTCCGGATGAACTCACCGCTGACGATCAATGGTCTGGGAGGGACAGATTCCATACGCGTCGTGGGCACGGTTGGTGCTGATACGATCCTCATGAACAACAGTACGAGCCTGACGGTCAACGGGGCAGGTTTGATTCTGACGAGCATCGAGAACCGAACTCTGGCCGGCGGTGCGGGAGGCGATGTTTACCGATTCGACGCCGATACGGGTCTTGGCCTGTGGACGCTGGATGAAGCGGGCGGCGGAACAGACACGGTTGATTTTTCACCAACGACGACAGTGGGCCTGGTGTTGAATCTGGCGACCTCCGGAACACAGGCCGTGCATGCCACAAACCTGAGCCTCATTCTGGGCTCGGCCGCTACGATTGAAAATGCGACCGGTGGTTCCGGTGCCGACACTCTATTCGGCAACGGCCTCGGTAATACTCTGACCGGCGGTGCAGGGGACGACAGACTTATTGGCGCCGGAGGCAGCGATTTGCTGCTCGGCGGAGCCAACAACGACCGCTACGATTTCTTCCCGACCACTGTGCTCGAAGCCGATCAGGTGACGGAGAATGCCAACGAGGGCATCGACACTCTGACCTTCGCCTCTCTGACAACAAACGTGGTGGTGAATCTTGCGTCGACGTCTATTCACCCGGTGCATTTGAATCGCACATTGAAGCTGAACTCCGCGAGTGTGATTGAAAACCTCCTCGGCGGCAGCGGTGCAGACACACTGTTCGGGAATACTCTGAACAATACTCTGACTGGCAATGCCGGAGACGACAAACTTCTCGGGTCATCAGGCAACGACGTACTGCTCGGTGGGGCCAACAACGACATCTATATGTTTGTTCCGAGCAACGCGGCAGAAGCCGATACAGTGACGGAGAATGCGAACGAAGGCATCGACACACTGAACTTTGCTTTTCTGACAACCAGCGTGGTTATGAATCTGGGATCAACTTCGATTCAGCCGGTGAATTTGAATCGTACGCTGAAGCTGAATTCTGTCAGCACCTTTGAAAATGCAGTCGGCGGCACGGGCAGCGATACGCTACTGGGGAATGCTGTGGCGAACCGACTAACGGGTGGCCTTGGCGATAACATTCTGGTCGGCCTGGAAGGTGCCGATATTCTGGAAGCAGGCAATGGTCGCGACATCCTGATCGGCGGCCTCGGACTGGACATTCTGAAGGGCGACGCCGGCGATGATATCCTGATCGCCGGACGCACAACGACCGACACCAGCCTGAGCAATCTCAACACGCTTCGGATACAGTGGAGTTCTGCCAACGCATATACAGCTCGGATTACGAATCTGCGAGCTGGTGTTGGCAGTCCGGTGGTTTCATTGAAAGCCAAAATCAACGTGCTGAACGATGCGGGCGAGGATGATGTGTTGTTCGGTGGAACTGACACAGACTGGTTCTTTCGAGCGGTCGACGAAGTCATCACCGACCTGTTCGCAGGCGAGTTAATCGACGTCCTGTAGATGTCCCTTTCCCTCAGCGAGCGGCAGGGCGACTTTGGATTGCAGATTGCAGATTGCAGATTGCGGGTCTGCGTTCAATCGAAAATCAGCAATCGAAAATCAAAAATCGCAAACACGGATAGCGATTGAGTTCGCCAGGGATCCGGCAAGTATTGAACGTGGGCCTTGCAAGCGACACCGCCGATGAACTTCCAATCTCCAATCTGGATTCTACGTGGCCCTCGCAAAACCGCGACAAACATCCTGGCCCGCTTCTCTTTCCCATGAATCAGGGATCCTTACTGGCGTCGAGTTGCCTCACCACCAGTCGAACTCAGACGCCCGCACATGCGTCTCTTTCTTCTGAAAATCGAGCAAAACCCTTAGAATCTGCCCCTGGGGGTCCGCTATTCTGAGGCCGCCGCAAACAGCCTTAGGTTGAGTTTCTGCAGTGGCATGTTGCGTACCGTCACTGGTGGCACTGCGTGGGCCCGCCCTGATTGGATTCCAGGCTTCACGTAACTGTCCGCTCTCATTCCTTTTGTTTCGTCGGCCGTGGTTCACTTTTCAATACAGACAACGCCCTGTTCTGGCCAGAACTTTGTTCGAGCTGTTAATCGATCAAATCCTTACCCCTCATTGATTGGCTATTGCCGTGCTGAACTTTTCTTCAATTAAATTTGCTTCAATAAGTCACCTGCTGCAGCAGCTCCGTGACGACAGAGTACCGCGAAGAAATGGGCGACGTAGATCAGTGGTTGGGACGTTCGAGCGACTTGAAGATCGGCAGATGCTGACGGCGCTGGAGTTCTTCGATGGCGTCACTGCCCCTGCTCTCCCCGTAGACTGGACTCAGACGGCGACGAGTACGAATTCATGGACTACGGTTGCCGGTTCCAGTGACACCGTTCCGAATCATGCGTTCGTGGCCAACGCGGACGGCATCAGCGAGAGCATCCTGACGTCGCCTACCTTCGTGCTGCCTGCGTCGACGACGGTTCTTCAGTTTCGAAACAGCTACTCCACAGAAGTGAATTTCGATGGAGGCGTTCTCGAAATTTCAGTCAACGGTAGTTCATTTGCGGATATTCTGACCGCAGGTGGTAGCTTTGTTAGTGGGGGATACAACACAACAATCGACTCAGGAAGCACAAATCCATTTAAGGGCCGATCAGCGTGGACAGGAGACTCCAACGGGTACATCACGACGGCAGCAAATCTGCCGGGTTCGGCAATCAATCAGAATGTGCAGTTGCGATGGCGATTCGGTTCGGATGACAGCGTGGGTGGAACGGGCTGGCGTATCGATACGATTTCCCTGGAAGCAGTTCCCACTGATGACTTTGGTGATGCTCCCGCCCCTTATCCCGTCACGTTGACAGAGAATGGCGCGAGACACGCCGTTGGCGCGTTGCGACTGGGCTCGCTGGCGGACATCGAAACAAACGGCATCCACAGCGACACCGCGACGGCTGACGGGGCTGACGAGGATGGGGTTGTGTTCGACGGGAACCTTACTCGCGGCACAGCCAGCACAATTCAGGTAACGGCATCGCAGGCTGGTGGTGTGCTCAATGCCTGGATCGACTGGAATGCTGACGGCGACTGGTCCGATTTGGGAGAACAGATTTTTGCCGATAAGTCACTGTCTGCAGGAGCCAATTCACTGACGGTCGATACTCCTTCTGAAGCCGTTGCAGGAAACACGTTTGCTCGATTTCGCATCAGCACGACAAGTGGACTGAGCGCCACGGGAGCTGCCTCGGATGGTGAAGTTGAGGATTACCGACTGCGCGTCGCTTCCGCCGGAGTTTGGACTAATCTTGGGCCGTTTTCAGCGACCAACGGGCAGGTCGAGGGAATCGCTGACCGACCGGTGTCAGGAGCACTCCATACTGTCCTGGCACATCCGACCAATGCCGACATTCTCTACGTAGGCTCGGTCAATGGCGGAGTCTGGAAGACCACGAATGCGACAGCCGCCTCACCGAACTGGACGCCCCTGACGGACAGCGTTACTTCGCAGTCGATCGGCGCGCTTTCGTTTGATTTAAGTGATCCCACATTCAACACCATTTACGCCGGAATTGGCAGGTTCAGTAGTTTTGGACAGATCGGTAACACACGCACCGGACTAATTCGTTCCACCAATGGTGGCCAGAGCTGGCAAGTCGTTGATGGAGGAGGTCTGTTGCGAGGAAAAAACATCTCCGGCCTCTATGCGAATGGAAACACGGTTGTTGTTTCCGTGAATGTCGCCGATAGTTTTACGTACGGCAACATTGGAGTTTTTCGAAGTACCGACGGAGGAGTCAGCTTCACTCAGATTTCGTCAGGAAACGGATCGTCAGCCGGCCTTCCGGGTGGTGTTTCCTACGACCTTTTTGTCGATCCGGTAACTCCCACAACGCTCTATACTTCAACTGTGTTTTCAACTGGCGTTGGCGGTGCGAACGGTGTTTACAAGTCTGTGAATTCCGGGGCGACATGGTCTAAAATCAGCTCGCCGGCAATGGATGCATTGATCACCGACAACACCAGCAATCTGGAGATTGCGGTTGGTCGCAGCAACGAAGTCTATGCCGCTATCATTAACGCTGGTTCGATGGCGGGCCTGTTCAGATCGCCGGATGGAGGTACCACCTGGGCTCAGATGGACAGTCCAAAAACGAACGAAAACGGGACGGACGTGGGATTGAACCCCAGTGGCGGCAAAGGCCCAACCTCGGGTGCTCCGGAAGGCATCGCCGGGGGACAGGGCAACATTCACTTTGCCATTGTGGCGGACCCAAATAACGCCAACATCGTTTACGTCGGCGGTGACCGCCAGCCCCGCACGTTTGGTGACACTGGTGGATTCCCGAACTCGATCGGAGCCGTGGACTTTACTGGCCGGCTTTTCAGAGGCGATGCCAGTCAAGCCGCGGGAAGTCAATTTGTCCACCTGACGCATCGAAATAATCTTGGTGCGGCCGGAGGAGGCACGGCCTCCAACAGTTCGCCTCATGCTGACTCGCGCGACATGGTGTTTGATGCGAATGGGAACCTGGTGGAAGTGGACGATGGCGGCGTTTATCGTCGCACCTCACCGCAGAGCAATACTGGCGACTGGTTTTCGATTAACGGGAACCTGAGCGTTACGGAGGCTCATGATGTTGCATGGGATTCACTCAGTAATGTTGCGATTACGGGCAATCAGGATACCGGAACAACTTACCAACCTGGCGAAAACGCGACTCAGTGGGTTTCAATCTCGACGGCCGACGGCGGGGATGTGGCCGTCGACAACATCGAGTTAGCAGGCAGTAATCAATCGGTGCGTTATACCAGCTTTCAGAATCTGGGTGGGTTCCGACGCACAGTATGGAATGCAGCCGGTGGGCTGGTTTCGACCTCATTTCCGGCGTTGACACCCATCAATGGCAGTGCCGCTATGACAAGAGGATTTCGGACCCCGGTTGAGACCAACGCAGTGACTGGTGGCAGGTTGTTGATTCAGGGAGCAAACGGTCTTTATGAATCGTTGAACGGGGGCTCCACAATTAATGCGATCGGCACCACAGCAGGACAAAACGACTTTCATGCCAATGCGATCGCCTATGGTGGCACACAGAATAATGTGGCAAACCCGGATCTGGTCTGGGCTGCAAGAGGCACGGATGTTTTCGTCCGAACGTCCGGCATCGGGAGTGTCGTAGCCACGACGGCTGATCCAACAAACGCCACAATCCGCGACCTCGCGGTCAACAGCCAGGACTGGGCGAATGCATTCGTTATTGACAACAATCAGGTATTTCAGACGACCGATATCGGTGCCGCGTGGAGCGACATTACTGGCGACCTGATGACGTTCGCCACCGAACTGCGATCGATCGCCTTTGTCGCGGGTACGGCGTCAAGTTCGATCATCGTGGGAACCAATTTTGGTGTCTACGCCTCCACGACTGCGGCACTCGGGACGTGGTTCCTGCTGGGGAACAGCCTGCCAAACGTCCTTTCGTATGACCTTGACTATGATCCGACGGACGACGTGCTTCTCGTCGGAACCCTCGGGCGTGGTGCATGGCAGTTGAAAAATGCGAGCGCACTTGCAGCGGGTCTTGCTACTCCAGTGCTCACGATCACCTCGACCAATGCAACATATAACAATGCCGCCTATGTCGCGACGGCTTCTATTGCCGGCAACAATGCACCTGCTCCAACTTTGAGCTTTGTCTACTACAGTGATGCGGCAGGCTCCAATGTTATCTCCGCCCCGGAGAATGTAGGCAACTACTTTGTTCGAGCATTCGCGGCTGCCAACTCCGCGAATGCGGCCGTGCAATCAGCGATAGCCCAATTTGAAATTACAGCGTTCACTTTGGTTGGAAGTATTACTGCGGCTGACAAAGACTTTGACGGAACGACAGATGCCACAATTCTGACGCGTACGCTGAACTCCGTCTTCTCCGGAGATGACGTCACGTACACTGGTGGCACAGCCACGTTTGCGACGGCTGCTTTCGGAACCGGCAAGACAGTTAATGCCACAGGCTTAAGTCTGACCGGTGCAGACGCAGGCAACTACACCGTGAATTCGACGGCAACGACCACAGCAAACATCAATCCCGTAGCGAAAACTCCTGGCGTTACCAATGCCACGACGGATGAAGATGTCCAGACAACCAGCGGCCTCGTGATCACTCGCAATCCGGGAGACGGCGCTGAAGTGACTCACTTCAAGATCACCACCATTACTGGCGGGACACTGTTCCAGAACGACGGCACAACCGTCATCAGCAACGGTGACTTCATAACGTTTGCCCAGGCTAACGCGGGGCTGAAGTTTACGCCGTCACTGAACTCAATCGTGACCGGCCATTTCACAGTGCAGGCTTCAACCAGCAACGTGGACGGAGGCCTTGGCGGATCAACTGCCACAGCCGACATCACGGTGAGTGCCGTCGCTGACACGCCGAGCGTTACCAATGCCGCAACAAGCGAAGACGTCCAGACAACCAGTGGTCTCGTCATCACACGCAATCCAGCAGACGGCGTTGAAGTGACTCACTTCAAGATTACCACCATCACTGGCGGGACACTGTTCCAGAACGACGGCACAACCGTCATCAGCGACGGTGACTTCATCACGTTTGCTCAGGCCAACGCAGGGCTGAAGTTTACGCCTTCACTGAACTCATTCGCGACCGGCCATTTCACAGTGCAGGCTTCAACCAGCAACGTGGACGGCGGCCTTGGTGGATCAACTGTCACGGCCGATATTACGGTGAGCGCCGTCGCTGACACACCGAGCGTTACCAACGCAACGACGGATGAAGATCTCCAGACAACCAGTGGTCTCGTCATCACTCGCAATCCAGCAGACGGCGTTGAAGTGACTCACTTCAAGATTACCACCATCACTGGCGGGACACTGTTCCAGAATGACGGCACCACCGTCATCAGCGACGGAGACTTCATCACGTTTGCTCAGGCCAACGCAGGGCTGAAGTTTACGCCGTCACTGAACTCAATCGTGACCGGGCATTTCACAGTGCAGGCTTCAACCAGCAACGTGGACGGAGGCCTTGGCGGATCAACTGCCACAGCCGATATCACGGTGAGCGCCGTCGCTGATACGCCGAGCGTTACCAATGCATCTACAAGCGAAGATGTCCAGACAACCAGTGGTCTCGTCATTACTCGCAATCCAGCAGACGGCGCTGAAGTGTCTCACTTCAAGATTACCACCATCACTGGCGGGACACTGTTCCAGAACGACGGCACAACCGTCATCAGCGACGGAGACTTCATCACGTTTGCTCAGGCCAACGCAGGGCTGAAGTTTACGCCGTCACTGAACTCATTCGCGACCGGCCATTTCACAGTGCAGGCTTCAACCAGCAACGTGGACGGCGGCCTGGGTGGATCAACTGTCACAGCCGATATCACGGCGAGCACAGTCGCTGATACGCCGAGTGTTACCAATACAACAACTCTGGCCAATACGCCAAGCACATCGGGACTTGTGATCAGTCGCAATGCGGCGGACGGAACAGAAGTGACTCACTTCAAAGTCACCAATATCACAGGTGGCTCACTGTTCCAGAATGACGGCACAACCGCCATCAACAATGGTGACTTCATCACGTTTGCTCAGGCCAACGCGGGGCTGAAGTTTACGCCGTCACTGAATTCCATCACGACGGGCCATTTCACAGTGCAGGCTTCGCTGAATAACAGCGACGCCGGTCTGGGTGGAAACGCCGTTGTCGCAGACATTACTGTGACACCAGCACCGATTGGGACGAGTGCAGATGATGTTTTTGTACTGACATACTCCGGGGCAACTCCGGGCGGTACGGTCAGTGTCACGATTTCGAGCAACGGTGGGCCGGCTGTTGCTTTCGGAACATTCC
>CANHVD010000215.1 GCA_947463775.1 Planctomycetaceae bacterium
GCATCACCAATAGCACCAGCCGCAATCATGCGCAGATTCGTCGCTCGAACATTAGTGGTTTCGGCCAGACGGGCATCCAGAATATCGGCGCCGGAGTTTAATGAGACGTTAGTGGCCTGCAGCAAACCCAGAGAGATATCCTGACCTGCGGTGAGAATCATTTCTCCGCCGTTAGCCCTCGTCTCTGCCGTAGCGGCCATCGTGATGTTCTGTGTCGAAGCAAGCAGAATATCGCCTCCGGCATTGATGTTTCGATTCTGTTGCAGATCACTTCCGGATGCGACGCCAATATTGCCAGACGCAGATTCAAGGTCAGCCGTCAGTGTCACATTCTGCGCCGCCTGCAAAAGAATATCCCCAGATGATGTCCGGATTCCCGTGATGTTTGCATCTGCATCTGTGAGAGTGATCGAGCCAGTGCCCGCATTAATCAGGACGCTCCCCGCGCCTCCGGTGATGATGTCTCTGACGATGCTGATTGAATCTGCAGCCACAAGGCTGATATGACCGGTTCCGCTGATCACATCTGAGTTAACCCTGATGTCGCTGCCCGCGCCACGAGCTTCCAGCAGGACATCGTCCGTGCCATTGGTTGAGACTCCAACGGCTGCCGTTGTTCCGCCGTTTACAGTGATGTCGCCGGCAAGTGTGACGACCTTGATCGGTCCATTATTTGCGGTCGTCAGATCTTCCAGCACTGCCGTACTGCGAGACAGAGAAACATCGGTCGTGTTGCTCTTAAAATTCGATCGAACAGGGCCGTCGAGAGAAACGTTGATCTGAGCAACACCGTCGATAGTCAGGCTGTTCGCTTCTTCAATGTAAATGCCCGTACCCGCCATTGCTGCGAGCGTCGTGACCTGTGTATCAATCGCATTCTGGTTGGCAAGAGGCGTAAGATTTGCGTTGTCATGATTACCAATCAGCCCGCCAGCCCTCAGACTCAATGATGTTCCCACCACATTCAAAGTTGTGCTGTTCGTGTCGCTGATGTCACTGCTGGCAGTCAGTGCCGTTCTTTCGGAATTGATCCGACCCAACGCAATATCGCCAGCGAGTGCTTTGCCATCAAAATCGCCTCCGCCGGCTGTGATGACTGTCCCATTGGACATTGTCCAGTCCGTGCCAGCTTCCACAGCAACATCACCCGAGGTGGTGTTAATGTCTCCGCTGTTCGACTGGGAAATCGCCAAGCCCGCAATCAGTCCCACGTCGCCGCTCGTTGAGTTGATGGCAGCCGTCTGAATGATTCCCTGTGTGGACGAGATCAGTACATCACCGTTCAATGACGTTACATCGGCATTGATGCTAATACTCGCACCAGTCACGAAGACTGTGCCCGAGCCACTGGTGCTGAGAGCCGCATTCAGGTCGACATGATCTGTTGCGTTCAGCGTGACATGTCCAGTGCCATTGGAGATGGTGGCATCCACAACGACGTCGCTGCCAGCCCCTCGCGCTTCCAAAAGCACATCGCCGCTGCCGCCCGCTGACAATCCCGTCGAATCAGCGCCGCCGCTAAGAACAAGTGTGCCATTCTCTGTGACGAGCTTCACCGGCCCGCTGGTTGTGGTGAGGTCTTCCAATGCGGCCACTGTTCGGCTCTGTCCCGCATTTGTATTGGAACTGTTGAAACGAGACCGTTGAACGCCATCAATGGACACCGTCACAGCGTCGACATTTGAGACGGTCAGTCCTCCGCCCGCAGCAACTTCGCGCAGATAGATTCCTGCCATTGCAATGGCGGAAACCACATCGACATTCAGATCCAAAGCATTAACGTTCTGGCCAGGCAACGGATTCAGCAGATCTGAGCTCCCGATTGCTCCGCCGGAGCGAAGACTGACCGATGTCTCTGAAGACGCTGTTGACTCGTGGATGTTGATCGCTGCTGCATTAGCGTCAAGCAGATCGCTCCCCGCGGAAAGTGCAACCCGATTGATCGTGGCATTTGTGAGTTCGATAACTCCCAGCAGAATGCGACCTGATTGTGATTGTCCAACGACCTTTCCACCACCGACGGTGATTGTTGTATCTCCATTCATTTCCCAGTTTGTCCCCGCCTCGACAAGGACATTACCGAGCGAAGTGGACATGTCGCCGGTGGCGGATTGCAGCAGATTTCTTCCTGCCATCAGGCCGATATCCCCTGCAGAACTTTGAACGAGATCTGTCTGGGTCAGATCGCGCCCGGCCTGAACGAGGATATCCCCGCTGATCGTAATCAGTTCAGCATCCAGATCGATGTCGGTTCCGGCAACGATAAACACAGTTCCATTGCCGCTGGTCTGAATACTGGCGTTGAGCGCAACGGCATCAGCACCGTTGAGCGTGATATGGCCGCTACCACTGCGGATACTCGAGTTAATCAGGACATCACTGGTTGCAC
The DNA here is from genome assembly GCA_947463775.1 of Planctomycetaceae bacterium. Lineage (GTDB taxonomy): Bacteria > Planctomycetota > Planctomycetia > Planctomycetales > Planctomycetaceae > SXXK01. The sequence continues at coordinate 2,390 of CANHVD010000215.1, forward strand.
CTCGTGCTTCCAGAAGCACGTCTCCAGATCCGTGAGCCTGTATGCCGCGTGAGTTCGCGGCATTAATTACGCCAGCCGCTCCATCGTTGATTATGATGGAACCGTTCTTCGCAAAGAGTTTGATATCGCCATTGAGAGTTGTCGTGAGATCCGCGAGCCCGCTTAAGTTGTCAGATTGCGTGACCACCGACTGGGTGCTGTTGAAATTGGCACGCTCAACAGAAACGGTGGTTCTGATGCTGGCCACATCTCGGATGATAACGGCTCCACCAGCTGCAGACTCCTGAACATGAATTCCAGCAGCAGACTGTGCAGCGAGATTTGTCACCTCGGTGTCGATCGCATGGAGATTTGTGTCAGCGGAGCTTCCGGGATCATTTGCGCCAATTTCACGGCCAGCTACCATTCGCAGATTGGCAGCACGAATATTGGTTGTCTCCGCAACTCGAACGTCCAGAATGCTGCCACCTGATTCCAGTGAGACATTCGTGGCCTGCAGCAGGCCAAGGGAGATATTCTCACCGGCGTTCATGATCAGTTCGCCGCCACCAGCTTCAGTAACAGCGCTGCCATGCATCGTAATGTTCTGAACTGCAACGAGCAGAATATCAGCCCCTGCTGTAATGTCCTTGCTTTGCTCCAGACTTGCACCAGCATCAACACCGATACTCGCGGCTGTAGATTCCAATTCAGCATTTAACGTGATGTTCGATGACGCCTGAAGCAGAATGTCGCCCGCGCCGGTCTGGATACCAGTTGAATTCGAATCACCATCTGTCAGTGTGATGGTGCCAGACTGAGCCTGCACGAAGATAGTTCCCGTTCCGTTTGTTGTCACGTCTCGGTTGATTGATACGGAATCCTCAGCGATTGTGGTCACATCCCCAGTGTTACTGCCGATGTCCGCATTCAGCGTAACATCACTGCCCGCTCCACGTGCTTCCAGAAGAACATCGCCCGTTCCGTTGGCGACCACTCCTGTAGCGGCCAGGCTGCCGCCATTGACTGTGAGTGAGCCGTTTGTGGTCACAATCTTGATCGGTCCGTTATTCGTCGTGGTGAGATCTTCTAAAACAGCCGTAATTCGTGTTTGCGATACATCAGACGTGGTACTGTTGAAGTTGGCGTGTTTCGGGCCATCCAGCGACACGCTGACTGCCGCGACGGTTTCGATGGTCAAACTGTTGGCTTCTTCGACGTAGATCCCTGTTCCTGCTAAGGCTGCCAGTGTTGTGACTTGAGTATCAATGGCATTCGCGTTGATCAGTGACGTGCCATTGCCACTTTGATGATTACCAATCAGGCCACCAGCTCGCAAACTGACAGAGGTTCCAACGACATTAAGAGTCGTTCCGTTCACATCGCTGATATCGCTTCCGGCCGACAGAGCGACTCTGGTCGAATTGATACGTCCCAGTGCAATGTCGCCAATCAAAGCCTTGCCATCAAAGTCGCCTCCGTCAGCGGTAATGACAGTGCCGCTGGCCATCGTCCAGTTTGTTCCCGCTTCAATCAATGCATCACCGGACGCAGTTGAAATATCACCGGTAGTCGTCTGCGTAATCGCAAGATTTGCGATCAGGCCAATGTCTCCGTTGGTGGAATTGATGGCCGCGGTTTGACTGATTTCCTGAGTCGATGAGATTAGCACATCGCCGTTGGCTGAGGTGACTGTGGCATCAATGCTGACTCCAGCCCCGGTGATGAAGACAGTTCCCGCGCCGCTCGTGTTGAGTGTCGCATTCAGATCGACATCGTCTGCGGCATCCAGCGTGATATGGCCGCTGCCACTGGCGATTGTTGCATTGATGACTACATCGCTGTTTGCTCCACGAGCTTCCAGGAGAACATCACCCGTCCCATTGGCATTGACCCCAGCAGAGTTGACTCCACTATTGATTGTGATCGTGCCATTCTCTGCGACCAGTTTGATTGGCCCGTTGCTGGTGGTGGTGAGATCTTCAAGACTGGTGATGGAGCGAGTTTCCGCGACACTGGTCGTGCTGCTGTCGAAATCAGCTCGAACAACGCCGTTGATATTCACCGTAACCGCACTGGCCGTATCCACGGTGATAGCTCGACCGTCCGCGACTTCACGCAGATAGATGCCGGTCGCTGCAGACGCGGCGACAGTATCGATATCGATGTCAATGGCCTGATTATTCACGGACGATGTTGTGCCGCTCGCTCCACCGATGATTGTCCCCGCGCGGAGACTGAGTGATGTTGTGGCTCCGGCGACGGTTTCTTCGACATTGTTAGCCGCACCATTGGCATCGGTGATGCTGCCGGCTACGGCCTGCAGAGCCACTCGATTGGTGGTTGCATTGGTGACGCTGATGACTCCCAAGGAAATGCTGGTCCCGGCTCGTCCGAGCACATCGCCGCCACCGGCGGTGATGGTGGAGTTGCCATTCATCGTCCAGTTGCCCGCAGTGGCCTGCACGAGCACATCGCCACTGGTTGTTGTGACATCGCCACTGGCCGATTGCTCCACATTCTGGGCCGCGATGATACCGATATCACTGCCGGTGCTGCGAATCAGGGCCGTCTGTCGAAGGTCAACCCCTGCTTCCAGCAGGATATCTCCACTGACGGAAGTGATCTGCGCATCGACGTCGGTGTCGGCCCCTGACAGTACGTAAATCGTTCCGCTGCCTGTGCTTACGTTGATGGCTGCGTTGATGTCGATGTTGCGGTCGGCATCCAGCGTGATATGTCCACTGCCACTGGCGATTGTTGCATTGATGACTAAATCGCTGTTTGCTCCACGAGCTTCCAGGAGAGCATCACCCGTCCCATTGGCATTGACTCCTGTCGTGTTGGCTCCACCATTGATTGTAATTGTGCCATTCTCTGCGACCAGTTTGATTGGCCCATTGCTGGTGGTGGTGAGATCTTCAAGACTGGTGATTGTGCGAGTTTCCGCGACGCTGGTCGTGCTGCTGTCGAAGTCAGCTCGTACAACGCCGTTGATATTCACCGTAACCGCACTGGCGTTGTCCACGGTGATGGCTCCACCGGCTGCGACTTCACGCAGATAGATCCCTGTCGCTGCAGACGCGGCGACGGAATCGACGTTGATGTCAATGGCCTGATTATTCACGGACGACGTTGTGCCACCGGCTCCGCCAATGATTGTCCCCGCGCGGAGACTGAGCGATGTCGTAGCTCCGGCGACGGTTTCTTCGACATTGATGGTCGCTGCATTGGCATCAGTGATGCTGCCGGCTACGGCCTGCAAAGCCACGCGATTGGCGGTGGCATTAGTGACGCTGATCACGCCCAGCGTGATACTATTGCCTGCTTTGCCGAGCACATCGCCGCCACCGGCGGTAATGGTGGAGTTGGCATTCATCGTCCAGTTGCCCGCAGTGGCCTGCACCAGCACATCGCCACTGGTTGTTGTGACATCGCCGGTGGCGGACTGCTCCACATTCTGGGCCGCGATGATACCGATATCACCGCCGGTGCTGCGAATCAGGGCCGTCTGTTGGAGATCATTACCCGCTTCAAGGAGGATATCTCCACTGACGGAAGTGATCTGCGCATCGACGTCGGTGTCTGCGCCTGATAGGACGTAGATCGTGCCGCTGCCTGTGCTTACGTTGATGGCCGCATTGATGTCGGTGTTTCGGTCGGCATCCAGCGTGATGTTTCCGCTGCCGCTGGTCACGGTACCGTTAATTATCACATCACTGTTTGCGCCACGAGCATCCAGGAGAACATCACCGGTCCCATTGGCATTGACTCCCGTGGAGTTGGTTCCACCACTGATTGTGATCGTGCCGTTCTCTGCGACCAGTTTAATCGGTCCATTGCTGCTGCTGGTGAGATCTTCAAGACTGGTGATTGTGCGAGTTTCCGCGACACTGGTTGTGCTGCTGTCGAAGTCTGCTCGCACAACGCCGTTGATATTCACCGTAACTGCACTGGCGGTGTCCACGGTGATGGCTCCACCGGCTGCGACTTCACGCAGATAGATGCCGCTCGCTGCAGAAGCGGCGACGGTGTCGACGTTGATGTCAATGGCTTGATTATTGACCGAAGATGTTGTGCCACCAGCTCCACCAATGATCGTGCCTGCGCGGAGACTGAGTGATGTTGTGGCCCCGGCGACAGTTTCTTCGACATTGATGGTCGCTGCATTGGCATCGGTGATGTTGCCGGCGACGGCCTGCAGAGCCACTCGATTGGTGTTGGCATTGGTGACGCTGATCACGCCCAGCGTAATACTATTGCCTGCTTTGCCAAGCACGTCGCTACCACCAGCGGTGATGGTCGCTCCGCCATTCATTGTCCAGTCCGTGCCGGCTTCGATCAGGATATCGCCAGTCGTGGTGGTCACATCTCCATTGACCGCCTGCGTGATGGAGTTCGCAGCAATGATTCCGATATCGCCAGCAGTGCTGCGAATCAACGCCGTCTGTCGGAACTCATCCCCTGCTTCAAGAAAGATATCTCCGTTGGCGGAGCTAACCTGCGCATCAACATCGGTATCCGTGCCAGCGAGCACATAAACAGTGCCGCTGCCGCTATTGACCGTCACAGCCGCATTGATGTCGATACGGCGGTCGGCATCCAGCGTCATATGCCCGCTGTTGCTCGATGCTGTGCTGTTGATGATCAGGTCACTGCTGGTCCCGCGAGCTTCCAACAGGACGTCGCCAGTGCCGTTTGCTGAAACGCCTGAGGCGTCGTTGCCGCCATTGATTGTAATGGTGCCGTTCTCAGCGACCAGCTTGATGGGGCCGTTACTGGACGTCGTCAGATCTTCAAGAGAAGCTGTTGTTCGGTTCTCTGCGACACTCGTTGTGCTGCTCCTGAAATCCGCTCGCACAACACCATTGATATTGACCGTCACGGCACTGGCGGTGTCCACGGTGATCGTTCCCCCAGCCGTGACTTCACGCAGATAGATCCCTGTCGCGGCAGAGGCAGCGACGGAGTCGACATCAATGTCCAACGCCTGATTATTGACCGAAGATGTTGTGCCACCCGCTCCGCCAATGATTGTCCCTGCTCTGAGGCTGAGCGATGTCGTAGCCCCAGCGACGGTCTCCTGAATATTGATGACTGCCACGTTCGCATCGGTGATGCTTCCGGCCACGGCATGCAACGCTATCCGATTGGCTGTGGCGTTCGTGGCACTAATCACACCCAGCGTAATACTTGTGCCCGCCGTGCCCAATACGTCTCCACCACCAGCGGTGATGGTTGCGTCGGCATTCATTGTCCAGTTTCCGGATGAAGCCTGGACCAGCACATTACCATTCGTCGTTGTCACATCGCCAGCAGCAGACTGATCAACGTCCTGAGTGGCGATGATACCAATATCGCCGGAAACGCTGGAGATTATCGCCGACTGCTGGACATCATTCTGCGAGCTGATCAACACGTCGCCGGAATTGCTTGTGACGCCAAAGTTCAGCGTAATGCCATCAACCTGGCTTCCGATGGCATCCGTCGCGCCATTGGTCGCGACTAGATAAATCGTCCCTGCCCCGCCGGTTGTGATTGCACCATTCACCACGATGTCGTCGGCAGAATTGATCGTGATATTTCCAGTGATGCTGCCGATCGCGGAACTAATGAGCACATCACCATTGGAACCCAGTGTTTGAAGCAGCACATCGCCCGTCCCGTTGGCCGAGACGGCCAGGGTGTCTGCGTCACCATCGTTCAAAGTTAGAGAGCCAACGGTAGTCTGAAGTTTAATAGGCCCGTTGTTTTTGGTGACCAGATCGCTCAATGAGGCATCTGACTGAGTGGTCGAGTTGGCGTCAGCATTCACGGACTGCACGACAATCTGCGGCGTGGCATCAACGTTTAGCCCATCTGCTTCTCTCAGGTAGATTCCCGTCGCGCTTTGAGCAGCGAGGGTTGTGACCTGTAGATCAATGGCATTGGTGTTGACGTTTGGGTCTGGATTCCCTGTTTCCGAGCCACCGATGCTACCAGTCTGATTCGCAACATTGCTTAGCGCGGCGTCTGCAACAATTCGTACAGCATTCGCCTGCACGTTTAACGCGGCACCGTTACTATCGAGCACATTACGTTCGGCAAGAACTGACAAGTTTCCTCGTCCGACGTTGATCAGCCCCAAGAGGACGTCGGATTCGCGATCCGCTATGAGCCTGACGTTGCCGCCGGCCGTCGTGATCGAAGTTCCATTCTGCATGTCGATCCCGGTCAGAGCATCATTTCCAATGTTGCCAGATGCCAGATGAACTGTTCCGGAGCCTCCCGTGGAAACATTCGCATTGAGATCAATGTCGTCGCTGGAGAATAATGAGACATGCCCCACGCCTGCTTCGATATTTCCATTGACGACCACATCCGCGGCGCCAGAGATGGTTTGAAGCAAAACATTGCCTGCTCCGTTGGCCGAAACTGCAATGCTATTCGCAGAAC
>CANHVD010000216.1 GCA_947463775.1 Planctomycetaceae bacterium
CGTAGTATTGATCTCAGCAGTGGTCGAGTGCAATATTTGTCGGACCTTGAGCCTCTGGAAGAACGACTTGATGGGATTGACCCGGATGGAAGTCTGCTGGCTGGACTTATCAGCAAGGAAGAAGAAGCACTTCTTTTTGGTCCGCGTCGCGACACAACCATGGAACGAACGTCACGGCTCCGATTAAGAGGTCGCGAATTCTCAAAGGGACTTTGCATCCATTCACGGACAGAAATCTCGTGGGCACTGGACGAAAAATACACATCACTGGATTGCCTTGTCGGAATCGATGATGAAGTTGCCTACAGTGGTAAGCATATCGTGGCGTTGAAGATCACTGGTGATGGAAACGTTCTGTTCGAAAAGAATATTGCGACGACAGATGATCCATTGCCTTTGCAGCTACCGCTGAGTGGCGTATCAACACTCACGATCCTCGTCGATTTTGGGGATAACGAGAGTACCTGCGATTGGCTGAATCTTGCCGATGCAAAGCTGCTGATCGCTAAGGACAAACAGAAATGACGCGTCTGAATCAGCATTCATCTTTGCTACTGTTTCTTTCTTTTTGGTTGACTTCCGCATCCGATGTTCACGCGCAGCAAACGCTGGTGCAGCGTGAGTCTGCTCGGGTGGAAACGATTGGCCGAATCTCCCCCAGTGTTGTTTGCGTCATGGCTCCGAATGGAGAAGGCGGCGGATCGGGCGTCCTGATTTCGGCGGACGGATTCGCGATCAGCAACTTCCACGTGACTTCTGGTTCCGGCTCGTTCATGAAGTGCGGGCTTGATAACAGCAAGCTTTATGACGCGGTGATCGTAGGCATCGACCCTACGGGCGACGTCGCTCTGATTCAACTTCAGGGCAGAACAGACTTTTCGGCTGCTCAGCCCGGAGACAGCGACCAGGTGCGAGTTGGTGACGAAGTTATGGCATTAGGCAACCCCTTCCTGCTGGCCTCTGACTTTACTCCGACTGTGACATACGGCATCGTCAGCGGAGTCCGCAGATACCAATATCCAGCCAATACGTTTCTGGAATATACGGACTGCATTCAGATCGATGCCTCAATCAATCCCGGTAACTCCGGTGGTCCCTTGTTTGATATTCAGGGACGCTGGATTGGGATCAATGGTAGAGCGTCCTTCGAGAAGCGCGGACGCGTGAACTCAGGGGCTGCTTACGCGATCAGTGTGAATCAGGTTCAGTTGTTTATTGAGCATTTGAAGTGTGGGTTGATCGTTGACCACGGAGTTCCCGAATTTACTGTCGAAACGGTAGAGGGCGAGGTCGTCGTCAGCCAGGTTTCTGAGCTGTCTGAAGCGTGGCGGCGAGGTCTTCGTGCGCGGGCGCAGATTGTTTCATTCGCTGGTCGCCTGGTAAGCTCGGCTAATGATTTCCAGAATGTGCTGGGGATCTATCCGGAAGGAACCCGTTTGCCTTTGACGTGGCGTGACAAAGAAGGTGTGCATTCCGCCACAATTCGACTGCGTCCGTTACATGATTTTCAGAAGGCACCGGAGCTTCCGGAGGAACGAAAGCCGAAAGACGAAAAACATCCCGAAACGCCAGACGACCAGAAACAAAAATTCGAAGCTCCAGAGGAATTGCCGAAAGAGCTGACCAGGCTTTTTGTGGAGCGGGATGGTTTCTGTAACTACCACTTCAACGAAGTCCAGCAGAGTAAACTGCTGGACCCGATGCGGGCACGAATCGGAACAAAAGGTGATCCGAAGAATGTCTGGCAGATTTCATTAGCTTCGTCCGGATCAGAAACAAAAGAAGCGAAGACGCCCCCGATATCTCTCACCGGCGAGTTAACCATTGGCCCAACTGCGGCGGGGCTAAAGCTCGACGGTGTGCCGTATCTTCAGAACGCAGAAAATCCCGTTGCTGCCGAAGAACCAGCTCAGCTGCCTGGTTTGTTAACGGCGGTACTTCAGCTTCGCAAGTTGTTGAGTGGTGAGAAGGCTGCCTTCAACGAGCAAATCGCCATGGGACAAACTCTGCATCTGCCTTTGCAGAAGTCCGTTCATGTTCTTGTGACTCGCGAAGGGGCTCGCACCTCCCGGTGGTACTTCACATCCGAGTCACCGTTTCCCGTTGGCGTTGACGTGGAGTATGGGCAGGGTATTGACGAAGCGCGGCTGGTCTTTGAGAATTGGCAGGAATCCGAGAACGCTGTCTTCCCGGCTCGTATTGGCATTGTTGCAGGTGTTCAGGAGCAGCTGATCTGGCTGACAATGGGCGAAGTGAAGGTGAAACAATGACATCTGTACTTCGTAGAAACGTAGCGATTCTTCAGGTGCTTGTCGGAGTCGTTCTGGTTCTGACAAGTCCCACAGCAACATTGATGGCTCAGATGCCCTCACCGACGCATCTGGAAGTTGTCGCCTTGCGGCAGCCAGTGATCGTCAAGCTGTTCGGGGCCAGTGCCGGAAGTCTGGATTCGTATGGAACAGGCATTCTGGTTTCGAAAGAAGGCCACGTTTTGACGGTCTGGAACCATCTCGTCAGCACAGGCTTTTTGACCGCGGTGACGGCTGACGGTAAAAGGTTCCCGGTCGACACCATCGGCACCAGTGCGGAACATGACGCAGCGTTACTCAAGCTGAAAACAGAGCCGGGTGAGACATTTCCTTTTGTGGATCTGGCACAGGCCACAGATCCTGAAGTTGGTGCGTCGGTGTATGCCTTTTCGAACATGTTTCGAGTGGCTGCGGGCAATGAACCCGTTTCGGTTGTTCATGGAGTTATCGCGGCCAGAGTTCCCCTTGAAGCAACGCAGGGACGCTGGAAGTTTCCTGTTAAATCTCCGATATGGCTGATCGATGCCATCACGAATAACTCCGGAGCTGCCGGCGGGCTATTGACTGACGCCGCAGGCATGCCGGTTGGTTTGATTGGTCGAGAAATTCGTCATGCGTCGAGTCGCACCTGGGTCAACTATGCAGTTCCTCTGACGATGTTGAAGCCGGTAGTTGATGCGATTATGGCTGGCAAGAAGGTCGATCAGAAGCCTAAAGATGCGACTGCTGATGTGGCCATGATTTCAGATAAAGATCTGACGGCGAAGTACGGTCTGACAATGGTCCCCAACGTAGTTGAACGAACCCCGGCGTTTGTTGACGATGTGGCAAAGGATTCTTTATCCGGAAAGTCGGGCCTGCAGAGAGGGGACCTGATTGTGCTTGTTGAGGATGCTGTGATCACCAGCATCACCGATTTTCAGCAACAACTCGCCACCTTTCGCACTGGCCAGCGAGTGTCTCTGACGATCAACCGCGATGATGAACTGAAGGCAGTTGAACTTCGGGTCCCTTGACCCAGTCTTCTTCCGACATCGAGGTCCGATGTCTAACGACCCTGTGGCGTCTGCCGAATAATCCACTTGCCGCCGCCCACAATTCCCGGAGTGGTGACTCGCCATGTCCCGACGCCAACGACGCTGATAGTCTTGCCTGTTGAAGAACTCTTGACGGCGACAAGAGTGCCGACGAAAGAAGCCGTCAGATCATTTCCTTGCAAAACGAAGCGAGCTGTTGCTCGGCATTGACCGTTTGGAGTTACTTTGCCGGTACCCAATCCCGGGATCGAAATTGTCATTTTCCCGGTTTGGTCGACTGATGTCACAATGCCCTGGGAAGGAATGCCGATGCCAAAGATCGCACCTGTCAAAGTGCCGAGATAGTTCCCGAGCAATGGATTTAGGGCTGTCCCGGTCACAATCACGTCAGCAGCGTCTACACGTGCGGACACAACGTTCATCAACGGACACATCATTACGGACAGGAGTGAGATCCGGGAAATTCGCGATGTCGGCAAACTGTGAAAGCCAGGTCGCTGTTTCACAACCGACATTTCAAAACCTTTGAGAGACATCACGAAACGGAACCCGGCTTCTTTGCTCTACTTTTGCGGAAGCCTGTTCTCCTCAGGCCGCCAGGCAGGTTAGAGATGCGCCACACGCGAAACCATAAGAAATCGGCGAATGGAACAAGATATGGTGCATCCCTTGATCGAAGCTCACTTTGACTCCAGTTCGCGAATGTAGATGTTCCGGAACCAAAGCGTATTCCCGTGGTTCTGGAGTTCAATCTGGCCGCGAGGATAGATGGGTTTTGTGCGGTCCCAATAATTCTCCATCACAACATCATCGACAACCAAAACGTCATTCAGTTTGATGCTGACTTTCTCGCCGACCATGCGTATGAAAAACGTGTTCCACTCGCCCACCGGTTTGTCGGCATGGGCGATTGGAAAACGTGGGTGAGTTTTATTGTTCCAGAAAGCACCGGAACCTTTGTCAGCTCCCAGCGATTGGTACTTTTCAAACTTGGTATCCCAGATCTGAACCTGAGGACTGCCTCGCAGATAGATCCCGCTGTCTCCGCCTTCCATGATCTTCCAGTCCACGTACAGCTCGAAATCGCCATAATCTTTGATGGTGCAGAGGCTGTCGCCTTTCCCGTCGAACACCATTTCGCCATTGACGACAGACCAATGCTCCTTCATGTTGGCATCAGCATGCTTTTGAGCTTCAGCCAGTTCTTCCGGCTTCATAGCCGCTCGCTTTTCCGGAGTTGCCACCAGACCTTTCCACCCGTCGAGGTCTTTCCCATTGAATAGTGCAACGAAGCCTTCAGGTGGCGCCGCCATCAATGGATCCATCGATCTGAGTAATCCGGCAGTGAGAATTCCGACGATCAAAGCACCGCGCACGAGAGTTTGAAGTGTTTCCACCGATTGTCTCCAATGAGAGTTTCTGTGTTATGAGGGATACCAATGCGGGGTGTATTCGAATCGTTGTAGATCGCCAACCATCCCGAACGGAACATTCCGATTCTGAATGAACCACGCCGATTCAGTGACATGGTTCATCGGGCTGGTTATGCTGGTTGCGGAGTAGTCCCTGACTGACACGGGAGCCCACGCGCGAGGCCACTGGGATGTTTTGTTTTCGAATAATTGCACCGAGAAATATTCTGGTGCTTTTGACTTTTGTGACGTCGATGCGGATCGTCGCCGCTGACGAAGCTACAGATTTTGATCGAACGATTGCACCTTTGTTCGTACAGCGATGCCTTAGCTGTCACGAGGGGCCGGACGCCAAGGGAAAGCTGGATCTCTCCAGTCGCGATTCCGCCATGGCCGGAGGAGAGTCGGGACCTGTTGTCGAACCCGGTGATTTGGAGAACAGTCTTCTCTGGCAGCATGTCGAATCGGACACGATGCCGCCGAAGAAACCGTTGACGAATGAAGAAAAATCGACGCTGAAAGCCTGGATCATTGGCGGTGCGAAGTGGGGGACTGAGAAAATCGATCCTTTTCGATTCACAACAGATGCGCGAGCTGGTGTTGATTGGTGGTCCCTGAAACCTTTGCAGAGCCCTACACCACCTCAGGTTGAGCTGGCTGGCTGGTCAAAAAATCCTGTCGATGCGTTCGTTTTGGAGAGACTTCAAAAAGCAGGTCTGTCGCCGTCACCGATCGCTGATAAACGATCGCTGATTCGGCGACTCAGTTTTGATCTTTTGGGGCTGCCACCGACTCCTGATGAAGTTAATGCGTTTCTCGTCGACAACTCTGATGATGCCTGGGAGAAACTTGTCGACCGCATGCTGGCCTCGCCTCATTATGGCGAACGCTGGGCAAGGCATTGGCTGGATGTTGCAAGGTTTGGAGAAAGCAACGGGTTCGAGTACGACGAGCCCAGGGATAACTTTTGGCACTATCGAAACTGGGTCATCAATGCGTTGAATCAGGACATGCCATATGATCAATTTGTCAGATTGCAGTTAGCCGGCGACGTACTGTATCCGGATGATTTCAATGCAGTTTCGGCCAGCGGATTTCTGGTGGCTGGACCGCACAATACAACTCTGCCATCGAACGACAAGATGCGGATGTCGATGGCTCAGGATGAGTTGGAAGATCTGGTTGGCTCTGTAGGTCAGACATTTCTTGGACTCACGGCTAACTGTGCAAGGTGTCATGATCACAAGTTTGATCCGATCTCACAGCAGAACTACTACCAGTTTGCTGCAACACTCAACGGAGTGACTCACGGGGAACGGAACATTCGAGTCCCACTGTCGGCCGAACAGCAGCAACGAATTCAGTGGATTGATCAACGAACGAAAGTACTGCAAGACGAACTCGATGCGATTGAGAAACCGGTTCGGGATACCATTATCGCAGAACGCAAAGTAGCAGGCTACAAGGGGCCGGAGCCTCCCAAAGCATTGGCACGATGGGAATTCAACGAAGACGTGAATGAAAGCGCGGGCGCGATCAAGGCGACGCTCAGTGGCGGAGCGAGGTTGGAGAACGGAACGCTGGTCGTTGACGGCAAAGATGGCTTCATCGCTTCGGCCCCGATTGCGACTGATATTGCCGAGAAAACTCTCGAGGCATGGGTTCAGTTGGATAACCTGGAGCAGGGCGGGGGAGGAGCGATCAGCCTGCAGACTTTAGATGGCGCTACGTTTGACGCGATTGTGTTTGGCGAACGAGAGGCTCACAAATGGATGGCCGGAAGCAACGGTTTTGTTCGAACAATGTCGTTTAATGGAGCGGAAGAAACCGAGGCGACTCAACGGCCGGTTCACTTCGCCATCGTCTACCAGGCTGACGGGACAATTATGGGTTATCGCGATGGAAAGCCGTATGGTGCTGCGTATCGACCGGGTGAACTCCAAAAGTATGCTGCAGGAAAGTTTCAGCTCGTCTTTGGCCTGCGTCATGGGCCACCGGGCGGTAATCGAATGCTGGCTGGTCGTATTGATCGAGCCTTGCTCTACGATCGCGCACTGACGGCCGAGGAAGTCGCCGCCTCTGCAGGTGCATCAGACATGAACCATGTGTCTGACAAAGATATGTTGGCGAGACTGACGGAAACACAACGTAAAAACCATCAGGCATTAGTGGATGAAAAGAACCTATTGAGCAATGAACGCCATAGCCTTGTGAACTCCGAATCACGAGTACTCTATACCTGTGTCTCGAGCAATCCAGGTGCTTCGCGAGTTCTGCGTCGAGGCGATGTGGGAAGTCCCGGCGATGTTGTAACGCCAACCGGATTGTTGGCTGTGCCCGGAGGCGAGGCTGGCTTTGGACTGGCTCCAGATGCTCCCGATGCAGAGCGTCGAATTCGGCTGGCCGACTGGATTACTCATCATGACAACCCGTTGTTTGTCAGAGTCATGGTGAATCGAGTTTGGCACTACCACTTTGGTCAGGGGCTGATCGCCACGCCCAGCGATTTCGGTTTTAACGGTGGGCAGCCAAGCCATCCGGAACTGCTGGAATGGCTTGCTGTGCAGTTTCAGTCAATGAGATATCGGCTCAAGCCATTGCATCGGTTGATCGTGACTTCAGCGACTTATCGGCAAGGCTCGGCACCTGTTGAAGCTAACAGCAGTATTGATGCGGACAATCGACTCCTGTGGAGAAAGTCCCCTCAGCGTCTGGACGCAGAAGAGCTTCGCGATGCGGTGTTGGTGGTCACAGGGCGATTGAATCCGGAAATCGGGGGCCGTGGTTATCGCGATGTCGAGCATTTCAAATTTAAAGGCAGCAATTTCTACAAGCTGCTTGAGGAAGCGACCTTTGAAACTCATCGTCGCACGATCTATCGCTTTATGCCGCGTGGTGGACGGAATCCGTTTCTTGATACATTTGATTGTCCGGATCCCTCAACCACAGCGCCGAAGCGAGCGAATACGATCACTCCGTTGCAGGCCTTGTCGCTGATGAATAACTCGCTTGTCTTTACAATGGCCGATTACTTCGCAGAACAGGTGAAGCAGGAGGCGGGTGAAGAGGTCAAAACGCAGGTTTCTCGAGTTTATCTTCGAGCCTTTGGGCGCGAGGCGACTCCGGAGGAGATCGATTTGGCGGACGATTTTGTTGCGAGTCAGGGACTTGCCGCGTTCTGCAGAGTGATTCTGAACAGTAATGAGTTTTTGTATTTGCGATGACGGATTGCGTGAACAAGAAGTGCCCGTCGACGGAGCGACGGGTTTACGGTACGCCCGTCGCTTCGTCGACGGGAAACAACCAGCAGATGGCTTGGGTTAAGGGCAATGCCCTTGTTTGAGGTGTGTTATGACGATTGACCGAATCTCCCGACGTCGAGTGCTCGATTTTTCCACCGCTTCACTCACCGGTGCTGCTTTCACTTCATTGCTGATGAGGGATCGCATTGCGAGAGCTGATGCTGTTCCGGCCGAAGCGAAAGGGACACCTCATCTTCCCGTGAAGGCGAAGCGAGTCATCCACCTGTGTCTGTGTGGCGGAGTGAGTCATATCGACTCGTTCGACTACAAGCCGGAACTGGAGAAGTTTCACGGGAAGTCTTTGCAGTCCGAAGAACGACCTGCGACGTTTTTCAATCAGGTCGGATTGATTCGAAAGAATGACTGGGAGTTCAAACAGCGTGGGCAGAGCGGGCTGTGGGTTTCTGATCTGTTTCCTCATATCGCCGAGGTTGCCGATGAACTAACCGTGGTTCGGTCCATGGTTGCAGAGTCAGCGAATCACACGCCTGCGACCTTTGAAGAGAACACCGGCTTTCGGCTCAATGGTTTTCCTGTGATGGGGGCGTGGGTTTCCTATGGCCTTGGCTGTGAAACGGACGAGCTTCCTTCGTATGTTGTTTTGCCGGATGGTCGAGGTCTTCCGGCCGGGGGGACCATCAACTGGTCAAACGGATTTTTACCGGCTCAACATCAGGGCGTGACCTTTCAGAGTCAGGGGCCGCCAATTTACGATCTCTTTCCGTCGCGTGAGCTTCC
>CANHVD010000217.1 GCA_947463775.1 Planctomycetaceae bacterium
AAGGTGGCTCTGACTGAACCAGAACGTCATCTGATCATTCAGGCTCTGGAAACCAGCGGCTGGAATCGTCAGAAGACCGCGAAAGCACTCGGTATCAACCGCACAACGTTGTACAAGAAGATGAAACGCTACGACATCGACTTCGAATCAGTCTACAAGCACATCTGATTGCTGGCTCAGCAGGAATTCTGTTGAGCTGTTGAATAGACCTTCCCGCCTGAAAGCCCCTGTCACGTGTTCTTCGTGCCTGGGGCTTTTTTCGTTTTTTGGAGATGGGCATTGAACGAAAGAATCTGGTGATCCCGATCCCGTTCAGGATTGCGGCAACGGAAAGTAAACTATGATTTCCTGCCATTCAGACTGTTCGGTACATTCTATGACCAAGGATAATTCATCAATCAGGTGTCCCAGCGACGCTCGATCATCAACGATGAAGACTCCGGCAACATTCAATCCCTTTCGAAATCTCTCCGCTGCCTGCAGAGGCATCGTCGCGCGGTCGTGCGTAAGCAGAATTCGGTTCTCTTTGCTGGCCCAGGACAGTAAGGCTGGGTCATCGATCCCTGAAAGACCAGCATCCTGAACCCGCACCAGGTCAAGTTCCGAAAAACGACGCCTCAAGCCTCGTACGATATCGCCATGAAAATTCTCGTCGCTCAACAATCGCAGCAAGACTACGCTCCCGCAGTGTTTTCAGCACGAATCACGGCGTCTCCGAACCTCTGCTGTTCTGCGGCAAGGGCTGATGACAGTTGCCTTGCTCGCAAAGACTTCAGTAGTCCCGCCTTGACGGGAAGAATCGCATCCAGATCGTTTCTTACCCTGGATGATTGCCGTTCTCTTTCAGCCATGTATTCATTGACGGCCGTTTCGTTGTTGAGACACCACGCGACGACTGCATAGACGTCCCGAAGTTTCAGGACGTCGTACGCCTGCACAATCTCCTCTGGCGTCGCCCCAGCATTGTAAGCTCTGACAATCAACTCCAATAAAACGCGAGTCTCTGCGACTCGCAATCCCCCGAATTCATCCGGACGGAGAGGAATTGCCACTGGCTCAAATGTTAGAACAGACATATGAAAAATCCCCGGACGGCATATTCGACTCATGGCGATTTCGACAATGTACCAACGCTCGGTGGTGTTCGTCGAGGAATTTCTGAGACCACAGCTCTCAAACCTATTCCTGATCATTCACCCTCAGCTTGAACTCATCGCTGTTGCCGACCAGTTCCGGAGAATACATCCCCTCGATTGTGGCTGGCAGAGCGGACATTTGGCCAGGAGTTTCAGCACGCATCCGATAGCTGATGCTGTGTTTGCCGCGAGCGAGATTTGTCAGGAAGAAGCTCACGCGGTCATCGCGGAGTTCGCGATAGGCCGTCAGACCTTCGAAGACATAACCGCTGCGTTGATCGTCCGGCTCAAAACCGCTCGGCTTGTGATCTTCGAGCAACAAGTACTCGTAATCGTTCTTGCTGTCGATCACCATTTCCACTTCGATCAGGTCGCCGCTGGTGACGGATCTCAGGTCTTCCAGAGGAATGCGTTTGTACTTCGCCACCTGCTGACTGACCACTTGTCCCCGATCACCCTGGACGCTGACCTGCTTGTCGTCGCGTTCAAGACGATAGAACTTACGATCGACTTTGACTTCCAGGCCGGCAGCAGTGATCGAATCTTCTTTCGTGAAGTTGGTCAGATACGCACTGAAGTAAACCGGGCCCTTGCCTGTGCGGCGAACTTCAATCGTGTGATTTCCAGAGGTGACTGCATCGCCTTCGATCAGCACAACATTGTCGAAGCTGAACAGGTTCTCCGCAGAGATCTTCACCGTCTTCTGGACTTCTCCATCGACCAGAACTTCCACAGTCATGTCCGGCTGATCTTCGCCTGTGGCCTTAATGTAGTCAGCCATGGATTCGACAACCATCGCGGTGTCGCGAGTGCTGTTCCAGTAAGTACCGTGCTTGCGATTATTCAGCAGATACTTGACCAGTCGAGAAGCGATTTCGTCGTCGGGACGAACTGCCACCAGCAGCTTGAGATAAACGGCCATGGCTTCATTGTCGCTGCCATACCAGTACCACCAACTATTCTCTGGCAGCCGCAACCATGCTGTCTGATTTTCATCGTCCTGTTCGAGGAACTGCTCGATGTTCTTGATCACCATGTCACGGCGTTCGGCATCCTGCTGTTTGTGCAGCACGAGACCAGTCAAAGACAAGCCGTAGACTGACAAGTGGCCTCGATCTCGGTAGAGATAATCGGTCATCGCGACATCGTTGAGATCGTGCTCAGACAGAACCATCGCCACGAAAGCGTCTAGGTTATCGGCCTGCAGTTTATAGTCGGCCTTGCCTTTGTACTTTTCGTTTTCGCGGTGCTTGTCGCCTTCACGAAGTTTGGCTAGTTCAGCAGCCTGATAGTTCTTCAACCATTCAATGCCACGCTGGATGACGTCCGGAAGAATCGGCACATCATTCTGCTGAGCCACGGTCAGACCATGGACAACCTGAGCTGTCAGATGAGCCGAAGAGTGTTCTCCATAGCCGGAGAACCAACCCCAGCCGCCGTCAGAAAGCTGCATCTCTGTGAGGGCTTTAACTCCATCGGCCACGATGCGGTTCATTTCGACGTCATCGAAGACAGGATTGAAGTCTTTTGATTTGCCTCGCATCAGCTTGGCATCCTCGTCGATGTGCTCCTGAATCCATTTGGCGAGAGTGCTGCTGCCCTGACCGAAGCCTGCTGGCAATTCGCGAATGTCACGCGTCTGTCGCTGAGGCTGTTCGCCCCAGTGCTTTGGATAAACGCCGCGATAGGTTTGCTGAGCGTCGAGGTTTGTTCGCTGCTTCTTGACGTCTGCCAGGTTCACTCCCATTTTCTGCAGCGTTCGCTGAGTCAGGACCGCAGGCAGGAATCGGTTCAGAGTCTGCTCAGTACATCCGTAAGGATATTCCAGCAGGTAAGGCAGTGAATCGATCATCGCACCCGCCAGAGTTGGGCTGTAACGAATCTCCAGGCGAGACTGAGCCGGAATGCGTTCCTCCGGAACACGGACTTCAACAGTCGCTTTTTCACCGTTGGGTCGAATAACGCCGGTGAAGCTTTCAGTCTTCAGCATTCCGTGAACCTGAACTGGCACTTTCACTTCGACAGCATCAGATTCCTCGTCCGTCAGCGCCTTCATACGGATGGTTGTCAGCCCGGAAGCGACAACATCAACTGTCCAGTTAATGCGAGCTTCACCGTTGGCGGCCACTGTGACTGTCTGAGTGGCTTCATCAAGCAGTTTTAGATGCCCGCCTTCGTTCTCGATGACAACCTGAACAGTCTTTTCGGACTTCAAATAGTTGTGGACAACCGCCGACAACACAATCTGATCGCGTTCGGTGAAGAATCGCGGAGTCTGAGGCCGAATGATCAGATCTTTGCTGCTGATGATTTCTGAGGTCCCCGAGCCGACTCGAGTGCCATCGCCCATCGTCCACGCTTTGATCTTCCACGTGGTCAGGTTATCCGGAACCTTAAACTTCACTTCGACAATCCCGCTTTCGTCCGCGGTTGATGACGCGACCCAGTAGGCCGTGTCGGCAAAATTGGATCGCAGAGTCGGAGCTGCAGGATTCGCTGGTGCCGCGGGAGCAGCGGGAGCCGCAGCGGCTCGGGCTTCACTCACGGCACCGCCCATCGCAGGAGCGGCATCCATGGCCATCGCTGCCATCGGCATGCTTTCACTCATCATGGCGCGGCCCTTATACATCATGCCACCGCGACCGCCGCCCATGCCTCCCATGTATCCACCCTGAAACCCACCCATCGAAGGGTCGTTTCCAAAGAGCATTTGCATCACGATCTCGTTGTCTCGATAGACCGGAGCTGAACCACGCTGGAGAGACGAATAGATTTCAGAGTGATGTTGTCGGCGAACGTTCCAGAAGAAGCTGCGAATCTCCGGGATGCTGCTCGCCGCGATGTATTCTAGACTTGCATCGTAAACTGACAGTACTGTGTTTCCGACAAACGGATTCCCGTTGAGATCGGTCAGTTTGAGGCGTACCGTCGCTTCTTCGCCCGGTCGGTAACGATTAGCTGACGGAAGAACTTCGACGTTGGCAATTCGCTGCTCTGGTGGAACAACGATCTCACGAATCTCGCTGTGGACTTTGCCATCAGCGATCGTCACAGCTTCGACGAAGATGTTCGGCATATCCGTGCGATCGATCTCGATCTCGTGTACGGTGCTCTTGCCCTTCAATCTCAGCACGACCGGCTTTGCACAAAGTCCGTTCATCGGTCGAACGAACAGCAGAACCGTGCTGTCGGGCTTGTTCGTGTTGATCTGCAGCTGGACCTTTTCGCCCGGCTGATACTCCTGCTTCTCTGTGATCAATTCCAGGTCGTTGAAGCGATAGCCACTGCCATCATCCGCTGGGCCGCGAACAAAGAGCACATAGCCACCTTCCATCTCGTGGCCTTCGCTGTCGGAGATCTTCACGCTGATCCGGAATTGGCCTGCGACGGGAACCTTGAGCTTGAGTGACCCCGTACCGTTTTCGTCTGTTGCAACATCCCAGGCCTGCAGTTCCTGCTCAACGGGTTTGTCGCCCTCGTACTTCACCGAGAACAGCGTCAGTCGGCCCTTGCCGCTCACTGGTTTGCCATCAGCCGTGCGAGCCTGAAAACCTGCGTTGACGGTGTCTCCAGTCTGATAGTGTCCTCGATCAGTCCATGTAAAGACCTTGAAGGGTTCTCGAGCGACCAGCACGCTGCCATTGCCGATGATGGTTCGGCGAGATTTATCGACAACTTCTGCCGAGATCGCATAGCTGTGATCGCTGTCGCTATGGCTGGCCAAAGCGGCCGCCGTATCAATGTCGACGAGAAATGTTCCGTCAGGACCAATCTCTGCATCGCCTTCGATGACGACTTCCGGAGGATCAGCACTCCAATTCCACCATGGGCGAATCGGAGCAAAGCAGCCCCATGTTTTGAAGCCGGGATACCAGTCGTATTCGGGAGCGAACCACCAATAGCCCGATGAATACAGCCAGTCCCAGCGAGCGACCGGATACCAACGGCTGTCATGCTTTGATCGCTCTACTTTGTAATGAACTTTGGCCTCAGTGACCGGTGCACCGAAGTAATACTTCGCGATGATTTTGGCCTGGATCTTTTCACCCAGCTTCACCGGCTTTTCCGGAGCGTCGATCTTCACCTCGTACTCAGGCTTGCGATATTCCTCGACAACGAACGATCCGAATCCAATCAGAACACGCTGTGCTTCTTCGATGATTCGAGTCTGGCCATTTTCTTCGACGGCTCGCGAGACCATCACCTGTTCTGCGATACCGATCTGATACGAGCCCAGAGTTGCGTCAACTGGCAGCGTCCATTCGCCGTCGACTCCAGCCCAACGATCGGTCTTCGCTTCAACTTCGTAAACGACGTCTCCTTTTGGATTGCGGATCTGAACCCAGCACTGCTTGTCGGCATAGCTGTTGTCGTCGGCATCGAATCGTGGCTTGCGAGTCCACAAGCGGAACTTTACAGCATGGCCAGGTCGGTAGACCGGGCGGTCAGTGATTGAGTAGACCTTGAGCGGACTGTAATCCAGCGGCTGAAGTTTCTCGGGGTTCCAAACACCCATGAAGCCGTCAAACGCCAGCCGACCGTCTTTCGTGCGGGCGATCACTAGCCACTGATTATTAGGGACCAGATCTTTTGCTTCTGGTGTTGCCAGCCCATCGGCATTTGTTCGAGCGGCAAAGCGATTCGTAAGGATCTCGTAGTTCTGACCGCCCTTGTATTCCTGATGCCAGCCGAAGAATTCGAGGTCAGCTCGATCAATGGGAGCACCGGTTACGGCATCTGCGACAAAGTACATTGTCCCTTCTTCAGTCCGTTTGCGGGTGATGGCAGTGTCGGCCACCCAAAGAACGATACGGGCTTCATTGCCGAACTGCATTTTCGCCGTGACCCAATAGGCTCCGGCTTTCTGCAATGGAGTCGTGACCGTTTGTATTGCGTCAAAGTGATTTGCGGGAGCCTTTAGTTCCAGCTCCCATTTCGCAACTGCTTTTTCGAGATACTTTGCGTTGTTATTTCGAATCAGCATCCAGCCGATGTTGTCAATTTGTTGTCGCTGATAGTCGAGTTCTTTCGGCTTGCTTTCGATGTACTGGCGAACGTCGGCCAGAAGAGCGTCAACGTCGATTGGTCGAGCCTCGAACGTGACTTTGCTACCGTTGCGGAATCGCAGATCCAGCGTTGCTCCCTTGCCAGCGGGTTGTACCGAGCTGCCTTCGATCTGCAGCCAGTTATTGATGATCTGGTCGATGCGAAGCTGGACGTTCTTTTTGTCGTCCCCCGGACTGGCGAGTTTAAGAAGATCCTGAAGCAGTTCGGCCGCTTGAGGATACTGGTGACGATTCATTCGCTCGTTAATCAGCATCTCCAGAGCCTGGCGATGCTCACTTCCGCCACGAGCAATCACGGCTTTGATGATCGTGATATGATTGAATTCATTAGGGAGATTGAACCGTTTGACTCCAGTGGTCAGCTTTGCGATCGTTTCCGAGTCGGCCAATTCATGAGCCGCCCACTCGCCGGAATCCTCTGGCTGCTCTGCTGCGTCCGCTGCTTCTTCGCCGCGAACCTGAATTACGGGGGGCCCGCCAACTGAGGTCGTACTGAGACCAAACTGAGACTGCAGAAAAGCGGCCCATTCGAGATCAATCTGGCTGCGACGAGCATCAACATGCTTCACGACTTGCGCCATGGCAAAACGCCATCGTTCGCCATCGGACTTCGCGCTGTTCCATGATTCCGGCATCAGATGAAAGACGGGGTTCCCGTCTTTATCCACCGGCGCGCCTTTGCTTGGGCTGCCCCAACCACCGCGACCGTAGTAGCCAAAGCGACCGTCAGAGATTTCATAGTCGGGCAACTTTGTCAGATCTGTCAGATCCTGCAGTTTCCATGCTTCGCTGTGCCGTGGCGAGCCAATTTGTCCGCTGAGCGTTTGCCATAACTCTGCTCGCTCATCAGCGGAGGCACTATCATCTTTGTCTGCAATCGCGATGGCTTCGAGCAGCAACTGTATTGATCGCACGCGGTCTCGAGCAGCCACGCTGGCCCATTGTCCGCCGCCGCGATGGTGCCCGCGTTCGAACTTCCCGGCCACCACAAAACCGCCATTGATGATTTCCCCGGTATAAGCGCGGCCGGCTCTGGCGAGCAATCGAAAATCGGACTTATGAGCGGCGACTGCGGTCTCCAGCAATTCGTCTGCTTCGTGCACGAGTCCAAGATTATTCAGGCAGTTAATGGCCATGCCCAGATCGTCGGGAAGAGCCTTGTCGGTATTCTCCGGATCGATGGCCAGTTCACGATACAGCTTGAGAGCATCGTTGTAGTTGTTCTCATCGAACAGCTTCTTGGCCTGAGCTCGACGATCAGCCGGAGGTTGTTCCATAGTGGTCGCCATCAATCCCGCAGAACTCAAAATCACCACCGACATCAGACATAGCAGCGCGTTGCGCATGGAAGTTACCTTTGCTGTTAAGCAGTCAACTTATTGATTCTGGACAGTATCGGATTTGCTGCTGAACGACCAGATGAGTCACCTCCGTGTGAGCATCCTGCTCAAAGGTATTTCAGGCGTTGGAGCAATCCCGTGAAGATTCACGGCTGTCAGGACGTCAGAGATGGGGACGCTGTTCCCGAAAACTTGCGTGCGATGTTTTCAGGATTCGGCAAATGAGCGTCCGATGGCCTCTTGTTGCCGTGTTTTGCGGCCATTATGACGTTGTAAGAAATGTGTCAGGCGTTGTGACAAGATGTCAAAGAGGCGTCAACAAACAGGCAAACAGAGTTAGTCGCCGAACATCTCTGACAGGTCAACATCGTCATCCGAGGCACGCTTTTTCTTCTGAACTGGTTTCCCTGCAGCCCCTGGGGCAGCAGGTTTCCCGGCTTTCTTATCCGAAGCGGGCGTGGCAGAAGCAGGCCCGCTGGCGGCAGGCATCACAACTTTCTCTTTGTCTTTCGGCTTTGACGACTCGGCAGGTCGTTGAGGAATCCCGGATGCCTTCGCCTTTGCCGCAGCCGCTTCTCTCGCAGCTCTGACCATGCGGGCTTCGGCTTCTCTGATCTCCCCGACCATCTCCGAAACGGTTTGCCAGCGATCGTCCGGATTCGCGGCTAATCCTTTCATGATGGCCGCTTCCACCTGTTTGTCGATGGTTGGGATCAGAGTGCTGAGCGCCACTGGAGGTTTGTTGATGTGCTGCAACACGGCGTCAATGGTCAAAGCCGAATCCCATGGATACCGCTTCGCGTACATTTCAAAGCAGGTTACTGCGAAGGAAAAGATATCCAGACGTTGGTCGGTGGTTTGTCGCTTGATCAGTTCCGGGGCCATATAGCAGGCCGTGCCTGTGCGATTGCCTGGCTTGCAGAAAGGTGGAGTGTTCGGCACCACAAGGCCGAAGTCGATCATCTTGGCGGTCTTTTCATCCGAGATCATTACGTTTCGCGGGCAGATATCTCGATGGATCCAGTTCTGCTGATGGAAGTGGTTCAGGGCCTCCCCGATCTGAATCATGTAACGAAGCCGATAACGCTTCATTTCTTCGTTCTGGAGATCCACCAGAAGGGCCAGACCGACTCCTTCGACGAACTCCATGACGAGAAACATCTCATCTTCCAGCGTCCAGCCAAACTCATGTGTTTTCACGATGTTCGGATGGTTCAGAGACATCGCCACTTCGCC